>JAFXNQ010000031.1 GCA_017529425.1 Bacteroidales bacterium
CGTTCTCACACCCAAAGAGCGGCAATCTTTCGCTCTCCAATCCTGACAAGGGTATCCGCGATTTCTGGATCGAGCATACCAAACGCTGCCGCGATATCGCAGACGAGATGGGTAAGGCACAGGGCGACCCCTGTATCCTCAACGTGTGGGTACACGACGGTTGCAAGGATGTATCTGTAAACCATTTCCTCTATCGCAGCCTGCTCAAGGACTCTCTGGACAAGATTTTTGCAGAGGACAAGAAACATATGAAGGACTGCATCGAGGGTAAGGTGTTCGGAATCGGTCTGGAGAGCTTCACCGTAGGTTCCCACGACTTCTACACCGCTTATGCAGCCAAGAACGGCAAGATCCCCACAATCGATACCGGTCACTATCACCCGGCTGAGATTCCCGCAGACAAAGTATCGGCACTTCTCAATTTCGTGCCTGAGCTGATGCTCCACGTGAGCCGTCCGATCCGCTGGGATTCTGACCACGTGACAATTATGGACGACAATACCCTCGAACTCTTTGCAGAGATTGTACGTGCGGGTGCACTGGAGCGCGTACACTACGGCCTGGACTATTTCGACGGTGCGATGAACCGCGTCGGCGCTTACGTTACCGGCAGCCGCGCAGCCCAGAAGTGTATGCTCCGCGCTATGCTCGAACCTCGCGAGCAGATGAGCAAGTACGAGCTTGAAGACAAGCACTTTGAGGTGCTCGCCCTCTTCGAGGAGGCAAAGGCTATGCCTTGGGGTGCCGTATATGATATGTTCTGCCTTAAGAACAATGTTCCTGTAGGGCAGGAGTTCATAGACGTCATCCAGAAATACGAGGCAGAGGTAACCAGCAAAAGATAACAGGTTATGATTCTCATCGGTTTACTGATTATCGCGATAGGTGCGTTCTGCCAGGCCAGCAGTTACGTGCCCATCAACAAGATAAAGGAGTGGAGCTGGGAGAGCTACTGGATTGTCCAGGGCGTCTTTGCGTGGCTGGTGTTCCCGCTGCTGGGTGCGCTGCTCGCGGTGACGGATGGCAACTCCCTGATGTCTCTCTACACTGCCGATCCCAAGGCAACCCTGCTTACCATCTTCTTTGGTATGCTGTGGGGTGTGGGCGGCCTCACCTTCGGCCTGTCTATGCGTTATCTTGGCGTCGCTCTGGGTCAGAGCCTGGCGCTGGGCATCTGCTCTGCACTGGGCGTGATTCTCACTCCGCTTGCCACCGACTTGCTGGGTCTGAGCACCGGCGCTATGGGTACCATCACCGGAGCCGTGATTGCAGGCGTCGTGGTGATGTTCATCGGTGTGCTCATCATCGGCATTGCCGGCAGTATGAGAGCCAAGGCCAGCGCTTCTGAAAAGAAGGACGGTGCCGAGCCGCAGCGCTTCAATTTTGGCAAGGGTATCCTGGTGGCCTTGATTTCGGGTTTCATGAGCGCATGCTTCGCCATCGGCAAGGGCTGTGGCGCCAATATGTTCTTTGAGGGTACCAACCCTATGTTCAAGGAGCTGCCCGCAGTGCTGCTGGTGACCATTGGCGGTTTCATCGTGAATGCGGTTTACTGCTTCAGCCAGAATAGCAAGAACCACACCTGGGGCGACTACCGCAAGGGTAATCTCTGGGGGCACAACCTGCTCTTCTGCGCCCTGGCCGGCATCCTCTGGTTCAGCCAGTTCTTCGGCCTCTCGCTGGGAAGCGCCTTCCTGAAGGATTCCCCCGCACTGCTTGCATTCGCCTGGGCAATCCTGATGTCTCTGGACATCCTGTTCTCCAACTTCTGGGGCATCGTGCTCAAGGAGTGGAAGGGGTGCAAACCGCGCATCATCTGGACCCTGGCCGGCGGTCTCGCCATCCTCATCTTCTCCATCTTCCTCCCGCAGCTTATCGGGTAGGATAGGGGTACTTACCTACAAACAACAAGCAGGTATCAACCGATATCTGCGTGTTGTTTTGTATATACATGAAGAAAAAACCGAGGGGAAAGAGTAGAACAAGGGCCTTAGAAAAACAGGCACCTATTAAGGGTAGGTGCCTGTGGTGTAATTGTCCTTTCGTCAGAAACGTATATGACAATGCAAATATACAAAAAGTATGAGTTATCAATGATTCAGTGAATCAGAATGATCCTCATGCAAACAGCGCTCGCTCGGGGCAGAACCTCCGCTTGCAATTCTTTCTGGGCAAAAATCTGCCCTGAAAGAATTCAAGCTGCGGACTATATCTGCCCCTGCGCTCTGTCGCCAGCAGTCCAGCCAAAGCGCCACACGGACATTTTGCGCTCCACGAAACTTTGGCGGGAGCGCCACTTTCACCCTTCTTAAAGTCCAAGTGACGAGCACTGCCGCACGGGACGGGTTGGCTCTGGCGCACCTCGGCGCTTTGGCAGGACGGGCCTGGTACGTGCATATGAGTTTGATCGGCTATCTTTTTCGGTACAATTATCATAATAATTATGATAATTATCTGGAAAATAATTATATTTGTAGAGAAAATTAGTGGAGTATGAATGTGTCGATGGGAGAAGATTTGAGGGAGTTGTATGATACTGGCAGGAGTAATAAATACAAAGAAGTATCACGCAATAAAGTGCTGAAGGCGGGCTTCTCGCGGGCGGTCATGGCGATGCAGAAGGCTGGCAGCGTTGAAGATCTGAAGAGGCTAAGTTTTCTTCATTATGAGCAGTTGAAGTATGAATACTCTGGATATTCCTCCGTCAGATTGTCGAATAGTTATGTTCATCGGCTAATCTTTCTGGAGCATGAAGATGGAATAGAGTTGGAATTGATAGAAATAGACGATACTCATTATGGAAACAGGTAACAAGAAATTGTACTATGCAAAGGATTTGACACCGGCTATTCCGGTACATCCGGGTGATATCCTGGGTGAGGAACTTGATGCGAGAGGTATTAGAAGAAAGGATTTTGCGCAGGCTATTGGAATCCAGGCCAGCCATCTCAGTGCAATTATTCACGGAACGAGGAGTATCACACCTGTTGTCGCCGCAAAAATTGAGAGTGGATTACCTGGTATTTCTGCCGATTTCTGGGTTCAACTTCAAGAACAGTATAATGTTGATATGCGCAAGAAAAGCGCTGAAACAAGGTCTCTGGTGGCAGGTTATAAACCGCTGCGTACTGAGCCGGCATTGGCGCTTGCAGAGCCGGAGGCTGAGTATAACGGCCGAATAACTGTATCTGTTTCTATCCCTGCATCAGACCGAGAATTGCTGGAAATGCTCGCTCGCCGGCTGGGCTGGGTTATTCAGTAAAGGCGGTTTTGAAGGGAGTGCTACAATAGTTCCGTGAGGATTCCAAGATTAAGTGCTTCTTCTGAAGTTATGAACCAATCTTTCTTCTTCTGAATGACTTCGTTCAGCTGATCCTCCGTTACCTTTGTCTTGGATTTGATAATGCTGAAGAGGATCTCGTTAATGCGGGAGCTTTCAGCCACAGTGTCTTCCATCTCCCGGAGTGTGCCGAAGGAAAGGCCTGAAACCTGGTGAATCAATGCCTTCAATGAAGATTATGCTTCCATTCATGATGAGCCGAGATCGGCTGCTGCGTTTATACTTGGTCAATCACTGAATATGAGTGGCCTAGCAACTTTGAATGATGGTATACCATGCCCTGGCGTTTACAAGAGAGCGATTCTGTTCGAGACCAGTGATGCCGGAAAAATAGATTTCTACTATTTCTACCTTTAGTCTAGCCCATCCAAAGCAGTTCCTACCGTTTCATTTGGCAAGATGCCGACGATAGGCGTTTTTGAAGCGGAGTGCAGGAAGACTGAGTGACAGCGAGCAGGACCTTCATACGGAGGCATCAGCCCGGATTTTGTTTTCATCTCAGGAATCGCATCTCAGTGGAATTTTGCGGGAAACTGATAATTATTCGTATCTTGGGGCACGTTTTAAACCACTTGGCTATGCATAACTGTTTTTTTCGCGGCGTACTTGTTTTGTCGTCGTCCTTGATAATTGCCGTTGCCTGCAGCGAGGCGGACAAAGTGAGGGTGGAGGAGTTGCAGCAGGAGTTGGATGAGCTGGAGCAGAAGGAAATTCCAGGGGTGCCGGGCGCCGAGGTTGTTATTCCTGAAGATGAGACATTCTTCTTCACCTTTGACAAAGAAGGCTACGGTGTGGATGCGGGCGGCAGCGTTACTATAGGATATTCGCTGCAGGAGGATGCAACAGTCGAGATAGAGGCCAAGGACAGTGAAGGGTGGAGTTTCAGCGTCAATCCTGTCAATGCCTCTTCAGGGCAGATTGTCATTTCTGCACCGGACCCGGCTTCGCCTGCGGAATTCACGGTTACTGCGGCCACCGACGACGGTCGTGCCGCCGCCGCCAGACTGCCGGTGCTGGTGCGAGACCAGTATTCCGATGCAACCCGCACCACATTCAAGACAATGGGTTACCGCGGGTTCAAGAATCATATGGCAACGCTGGAGAATTTCCAGAAACTGGCGGATGCCGGCATAGGGATAATTACTGTAGAGACCGACGAGGGCCCTTTTATGCATCAGCTGGATCTTGCTCAGCAGGTGGGGATGAAGTGCGTCCCGGTTGTGTGGCCTGCTGCCGAAGCGTACGAACATGACCCGGAGAATTACAAGGGACTGGACGAGATGATCAATAAGTTGAAAGACCATCCTGCAACTTTTGCGTATCATATTTATGACGAGCCTTCTGTGACCCTTTTGCCAGCTTTGAGGTTCCGCAAAGAGAGGATAGAGAGTCTTGACGCGAATCATCCGGTGTATATCAATCTCCTTGCCTATGCAAGTCAGGCGGGCCTGGGGGTCCGGTACTACCAGGACTATGTGGAGTCATATATCCGGGACTGCAAGCTCAAGTTCTTTTCGTTCGATGTCTATCCCTGCCGTCCCGAAGGCGACCCGTATTACCTCGACGGGATACAATCTTCCTGGTGGGAGTGCAATGAGATCGTGGCAGACCTTACCAAGCGCTACGGCATTCCCTGGTGGGGTTTTGCTGCAAGTTGCTGGATAGACCGCGAGCAGCATCTCTTAGCCAAGCCCACGGTAGAGAATCTCCGCCTGCAGGTTTATTGCAACCTCTCATACGGTGCACAGGTGATTCAGTATTTCGTAATCCTCCAGTATGGCGGTACCAGTTTTGCCCCGATTATGGTGGATGGCACCTGGAACGAAGAGGCATACGGCATTCTCAAGGATTTCAATACTGAGCTCCACCGACGTGGATGGATGTTTGACGGCAGTTCTATGGAAAAGGTCCGCCATACCAACGATGCGCCGGCTTGGACTACCCGTTTTACTAACGCAGACCTGCCGCCGGAGATCGCCAGCCTTTCCACTAACCAGGATGCGCTGGTCGGGTTTATCGATAATCTTGGTAATAAATACATCACCGTCGTAAATAAATCTCTCAAGGAGAAGATGACTCTCGATGTCATATTCAACGATATGGTTTATACCATTGCCCGCGACGGAATCTTCTGCGAGCAGAAGCCCGGCCCTGCCTCGTTTACTGTAGATGAGGGTGATATGCTTGTAATCAAGTATAAATAAGGCAGTTATTCTGTTGAAAAAATGTAAACATAAAAATAGGGTGGGGGAGAGATGGAGTTGATAGAAGTTGTATTTTTATGTGCATTTTTGTGTATTGTGGCAAGGCAACTCATATTAACTTCAAAATACTATGAAAATCAGCGATCAAGCCATCTATGATGCCCGTCAACTCGGAAAGGGCAGAATGGTGACCCTTGGTCTGCAGCACATGTTTGCGATGTTCGGAGCCACGGTCCTCGTACCGGTGATCACTGGCCTTTCAATGTCTGCAACCCTGCTGTTTGCCGGTCTGGGTACCCTCATCTTCCACCTGTGTACTAAGTTCAAAGTTCCCGCATTCCTGGGTTCGTCATTTGCGTTCCTGGGCGGTTACGCCACTGTTGTCCAGCTTGGCATGGCTGGTGGCCTCACACAGGCACAGGCACTGCCGTACGCCTGCATAGGTGTGTTCTGCGCAGGTCTTGTCTATTTCATACTCGCTGGTCTCTTTTCCGTTTTCGGCGCCAAGAAGGTAATGCGTTTCTTCCCCCCGATTGTCACGGGTCCGATTATCATCGCTATCGGCCTTATACTGGCCGGTTCTGCAATCAACAACTGCAACCAGAACTGGTGGATTGCGCTGCTTGCCATTGTAATCATAATTTTCTGCAACATCTGGGGCAGGGGTATGATCAAGATTATCCCCATATTGCTGGGTGTACTTGGTTCTTACCTGGTGGCTGCATGCTGTGGCCTCTGCGATTTTACCGCCGTTAAGGAGGCTGCCTGGGTCGGGCTTCCCGTCAAGTGGGAGAATACCGCGTTGAGCGTGTTCTCTAATCCCAACTGGAGCCTGATCGTGGCTGCAATCATCGCCATTATCCCGATATCGTTCGCTACGATGATGGAGCATATCGGCGATATGTGTGCCATCTCTTCCACCACCGGCATCAATTATCTTGAGGATCCGGGCCTGCACCGTACCCTTATGGGTGACGGTCTTGCAACCAGCTTGGCATCCCTCTTCGGTGCCCCCGCCAACACCACGTACGGTGAGAATACCGGTGTGCTGAACCTCACCAAGGTTTATGATCCCAGGGTAATCCGCATAGCTGCCTGCTTTGCAATCATCCTGAGTTTCTGCCCCAAGTTCTCTGCAATAATCGCCTGCATGCCCGCAGCGACTATCGGAGGTGTCTCCCTCATCCTTTACGGTATGATTTCCGCTGTCGGTGTCCGCAATGTTGTTGAGAATCAGGTCGATTTCAAAGCTTCCCGCAACGTGCTCGTGATGGCTATCATCCTGGTACTTGCAGTCGGTATCTCCTATAGCGCTGCCGGTTCGCTCGCCATCGGTTCTGTCAAGCTTTCCGGCCTTGCCGTTGCCGCTCTGGTGGGCATCATCATGAATGCAGTACTTCCCGGTAAAGATTATGAGTTTGGCGCAGACAACACCGGTGCCACTTCTGTGGACTTTGAGGTAAACAGACTGGGGAAGGATGAATAAGGAACTGCTGCTAAAGCACCTGCGAACGGTCCCCGATTATCCGATGAAGGGGATAATGTTCTTTGATGTCACCACTTTGTTCAAGAACGGTGAGTGTTTCAAGGAGATCGTCGATTCTATCTATGAGATTTATAAGGATAAGGGGATTACCAAGGTGGCGGGCATCGAGTCCCGTGGCTTTGTGATAGGAGCAGCCGTGGCTGCGCGTCTGGGCGCCGGATTCGTGCCTGTGCGCAAGCCGGGCAAGCTGCCGGCTGCCACCATTTCCGAGGCCTACAGCAAAGAGTATGGCAAAGATACCATCGAGATGCATACCGACTCCATAGAGCCGGGCGACGTGGTGCTTGTGCATGACGATATCCTGGCCACCGGCGGTACGGCATCGGCAGCGGTGAGGCTGGTGCGCAAGTTCAATCCCAAGTCAATGTACGCCAATTTTATAATAGATATAACAGATATCCCGCGCAGCTGTCCGATCCCTCCGGATGTGGAGGTTACCAGCCTGCTGCAACTGGGAGAGAAAGACTAAACTAACCAAATCAATACTATTAAACACTTATGTTAAAGAAATTCTTTATCGCAGCCTTCGCGCTGCTGGCAATGGCAACCGCTGCCAATGCACAGACCAACTTACAGGTATTCTACGATTTTGGAAGAGGCCACTTCACCACCACCCTGGAAGGCTTCCATATGGACAACTGGGGCAACACCTTCTTCTTCATCGATTACGATTACAACGATCGTGATAATACCGGCAAGGTGTTCTCCCCCAACAACACCTATTTTGAGATTGCACGCTGCTTCAACTTCTGGCAGAACACAGCCGTGGCGCCCTTGTCACTGCAGATAGAGTACAACGGTGGTTTCGGCACCTGGGGCAACCTGGCCGGTGCCCCCGGAGAATACGGTGCATTCCCTGTAAACAGTGCGTTCCTCGCCGGTATCGACTGGTTCATCCACAGCGGCGACTTTAAGAACACCCTGAACCTGAAGTTACTCGCAAAGCACTTCGTAAATCTGCCCAGCAAAGTGCCTATGCAGTTCACCGCAGTTTGGGGCTGCCAGGACCTTTTCACACTTCCCGGCCTCCGTTTCAGCGGCTTCGCAGATTTCTGGTGCGAGGGCAGCAATCTGGTAATCCTCTCCGAGCCTCAGCTCTGGTATCAGATCGGCCACCTCTTCGGATGTGACAATTTCAACATCGGCGGCGAGGTTGAGCTCAGCTATAATTTTGCAGGTATGCAGGGCTTCCATGTAATGCCTTGCGCAGGTGCCAAGTGGGTATTCTAATAACTAATTATACAGATTATGAGTTTTCTGACAAAAGCTTTTGGGTTTGACCCCAAGCAGCACAAGGTTAGGACAGAGATTGTAGCAGGTATCACTACCTTCCTCACTATGGCCTATATCCTGGCTGTGAACCCCGGCATCTTCTCGGCTCTGCAAGGGATGCCTCAGGGTTCGGTCTTCACCGCTACCGCGCTGGCCGCTATCATCGGTACGATGGTTATGGCCTTCTATGCAAAGAAGCCGTTCGGTCTTGCCCCCGGCATGGGCCTGAATGCGTTCTTCGTGTTTACCGTATGCCTCACTATGGGCTACAGCTGGCAGTTTGCTCTCACGGCGGTTCTCATAGAGGGTATCATCTTCATCATCCTCACCGTTACCAAGGTCCGGTCGTGGCTTGTTAATGCGATTCCAGGTACACTCAAGAAAGCTATCGGTGCAGGTATCGGCCTGTTTATCGCGTTCATCGGCCTTCAGAGTGCCGGCATCATAGTGAACAGCGACGCTACTCTGGTAACTCTCGGTGACATTACCCATGGCAAGGCCCTCCTGGGCTTGATTGGTCTTGCCATCACCGCAGGACTTGTCATGGCAAAGGTTCGCGGAGGAATGCTGATAGGTATCCTCGCCACAGCCGCTCTCGGTCTTATCATCAAGGATCCTGAGACAGGTGCGGCAATCACGACCCTCCCCAGCGCAGTTATCTCCCTTCCCGACAGTGTGAGCCCCATCTTCTGCCAGTTTGAGTGGAGTCAGGTTTTCACCCTTGACATGCTGGTAGTGGTATTCACCTTCCTCTTCATCGATATGTTCGACACTATGGGTACGCTCATTGGCGTATGCCAGGGTACTGAACTTGGTGAGAAGGAGAATATTGAGGGTCTGGACAAGATGTTCATGGCAGATGCAGTAGCTACCGTTGCCGGTGCATGCCTTGGTACATCTACCACCACTACTTACGTTGAGAGCGCGTCGGGTGTGGGTGCCGGCGGCCGTACAGGTCTCACCGCATTCTCCATTGCATGCTGCTTTATCCTGGCGATGTTCTTCTCCCCGATATTCCTGGCCATCCCGGGTGCGGCAACCGCTCCGGCTCTGGTTATCGTGGGCGTTATGATGATGCACTCCATCAAGGTTATCCACTGGGAAGACTATGCAAAGAGCATCCCCGCATTCCTTACCATCATCCTCATGCCTCTGGCATATTCAATTTCCGACGGTATCCTTATCGGTGTGATTGCATACGTGGTTACCCACGCCATCAGCGGCAAGTTCAAAGATATATCCGTTACGATGTGGATACTTGCGGTTCTATTCGTATTGCGGTACATTTTCATATAAACTATAACTACTCTCAGCTTGAAAGGCGGTGCAGCAATGTGCCGCCTTTTTTAGTGCCGTTTATGCCTCCCGCAGGGTCGCAGGATGCCTGATTTGGAGATATTGCTGAAAATGACTATATTTACAGAATCGACCTTAACTAATCTGACTGATGAAAGATACACAACCCCGTAAGAAAAACTGGCGGGACCGGTATGACGGGTACTATCTGAAGGGACTTGATTCGATGCATATTCTGTTGCCCTACATAATGGGCACAAGGACCCAGAACGAAGCCGTAATGGGAGAAGTCATCGACCTGACCGAGGTGGATAAGTATCTCGAAAAGAAAAACGCAGACAATCCTGAATACAAGTACACCTGGTTCCAGGTTATCGCTGCCGTAGTGGCAAAGACGATATTGCTCCGCCCCAAGATGAACTATTTCATATCCGGCGGTCATTATTATGAACGCAAGCAGATACAACTGGCATTCGTCGTCAAGCGTCAGTTCAAAGACGATGCTGAGGAGGCGCTAGTCAAGTTTGTGCTGGATCCGGAAGGAGGTTCGCCGCTGGAGCAGGTGCATACGTATTTGCAAAAGATTGTCCATAAGGTACGCAAAGAAGACAAGGCGGTGGGTGTTGACAAAGCCATGAATCTCCTCTCGGTTCTTCCGCGCCCGGGCTGGCGCTTTGTGAGTTGGATATTGCATAAACTTGAGTATTACGGACACTACCCCAAGTCTCTGGCCAAGGACGACCCTTGCTATGCCAGTGCATTCATATCCAACCTGGGCAGCATCAAGATGAAGGCAAACTACCATCACCTTTACGACTGGGGCACGGTCTCACTCTTTATGGTGATCAGTGAGAAGAAACTCCGTCCTTTCTGGCACGAAGACGGCACCTACGACCTCCGCAATACCATAGAATTGGGATTGACGGTGGATGAGCGTATAGCTGACGGCTACTATTTTGCACAGTCCCTCAAGATAATGCGACATTTGTTCGCGCACCCCGGGCTGCTCGATTTGGATGCGGCAACTCCGGTTGAAATAGGCAAATAACCCTAACTATGAAATACAAACTAGACAACGTTTCAACTCCATGGCTCGAGAGCTATGGGGAGGTCCCATCTAACCTTGACTATTCAGAGAAAACCATGTCAGAAGTGGTATTGGATACCGCTTCCCGCGAGGGCGATTTTCCGGCACTTTCATTTATGGGCCGCAAGATATCCTACAAATCGCTGGCGGAGAATATCGATCTGGTGGCACGCGCCTTTTATTCCATTGGCGTGCGCGCCGGGCAGCGGGTGCTGGTGTGCCTGCCCAACGTGCCGCAGGCCATCTACTGCCTATATGGCCTGAACCGCATTGGCGCCGTGGCTTCTATGGTGCATCCCCTCTCGGCAGAGGCAGAGATAGCCTTTTATATGAATGAGGCCTCGTGCGAGATTGCGGTCACTCTGGACCAGTTCTATGCAAAATTCCTGGAGGTCGGTAAACTCCGCCCGATATCCAAACTCATAATAGCCCGCGTCTCCGAAGAGTTGCCCTTCCCGCTGTCGATAGGGCAGAAGCTGCTGACTGAGCGCAAGTTCCCCAAGATTAGCACCGGGGGTAATGTTTTGCTCTGGAAAGATCTGCTCAAGGGGGCGGAAGCTGTCAAAGAGGGCTATGTGGCGAAGAAGGATTTCCGCACAGAGGCGGTGGTTCTCTTCTCTGGCGGCACGACCGGTACCACCAAGGGCATCATGCTCTCCGACCTTAACTTCAACGCCCTGGGACAGCAGACCGGCGCGATGGCCAACTTTGAGGTGCATCACGCAAAGATGCTGGCGGCTATGCCGGTGTTTCATGGCTTTGGCCTGGGCGTGTGCATCCACACTATGATGGTCGTGGGCGGAACCTCCATCCTGGTGCCCCGCTTCAATGTGAAGAGCTATGCGAACCTCATAAAGAAGACCCGTCCCAACGTAATTGCCGGGGTGCCGACCCTGTTTGAGGCGATAACCCGCAACAAATATCTTGACGGCGCCGACCTGAGCTGTCTGAGGGGCGTGTTCTCGGGTGGCGATTCACTCACCATCGAGCTCAAAAAGAAGTTTGACAAGTTTCTGGCGGACCACAATGCCGGCGTGCTTGTGCGCGAAGGGTACGGCACCACCGAGTGCGTCACCGCCAGCTGCCTGACGCCTTATAACAAGGAGAAAGAGGGGAGCATCGGTATCCCTTATCCCGATACATACTATATGATTTGCAAGCCTGGAACTTGTGAAGAGGTGCCGTATGGGGAAGAGGGTGAAATCTGCCTTACCGGCCCTTCTATGATGCTGGGTTATATCAACCACGAGCAGGAGAATGCCGATACGCTGCGCAAGCACGCAGACGGCCATACCTGGTTGCACACCGGCGACCTTGGCAAGATGGACAACGAGGGCTTCATCTACTTTAGCCAGCGCATCAAGAGGATGATTATAACCAGCGGTTATAACGTTTATCCTTCGCAAATAGAGAATATACTGGAGGGGCATCCGGCAGTACAACGCAGTTGCGTGATAGGTGTTCGCGATCAATATAAGATGCAGAAAGTCAAAGCCTTCATCGTTTTAAGAGACGGTTACGCCAACACTCCGGAACTCATAGATGAGATCAAGGTCCACTGCAGTAAGAATATCGCCAAATACGCGATGCCGTCCGAGATAGAGGTGCGCGAGTCGGTCCCCACGACTCTGGTCGGTAAGGTAGCATACACAAAACTTGAAGAGGAGGAGGCCCTTAAGCATTAAGGCTTGTTTCTGGAAATTATTTATATTTGCAGCTAATTTGGCTTAAAATGAGGATAAAGGATGGTTTTGTACTAAGGTCGATGCTCGGAGGGCATGTAGTTGTGGGTGAAGGGCTGGCGCAGGTTAATTTCAATCGCCTGCTCTCGCTCAACGCCACTGCAGCGTATCTGTGGGAGAGCGTTCAAGGTAAAGATTTCTCTACAGAGGATCTTGCAGACCTGATTGTGCAGAAATATGGGGTAGACCGCGAACTGGCCATCTCAGATTCTGAAAAAATAGCCAAGACATGGATAGAGCAGGGGGTCTTGCTCCCGTAATTAACCGTGCAAAGAAAAAAGTAAATAATATGTCCAGATTGTTAAAATTGGTTTTGCCGGCGTTGTTCATGGCAATGTTTACCACCGCCGCAATTGCTCAGGCACAGATGACCAATAATCAGATTAAGAGCTATGTGGAGGAGGGAATCGCCGCGGGTAAGGATAAAAACGTCCTGCTGGAAGAACTCGTTGCCCGTGGCGTGACAAAGGAGCAGGCGATGAAGGCTTTTTCTTCATATAGCGGGCTCAATTCCCTTGTCAATTCTCCTTCGCAGCCCCAGGTTATCATAGAGCCTAGCCGGGCTCATACCCTTAATGGTGAAGAATCGCTTGATAGTCAAATTGTTAATCGTGGTGTGGATAATAGTGAGGTGGAGGTTTATGGCCACAACATTTTCCGCAACAAGAACCTTAATTTTGCTCTCAGCGAGAACATGGCGACCCCCCGTAACTACCGGCTCGGACCTGGGGACGAGGTGATAATTGATGTTTTCGGCCGTAACCAGACCACAATCCGTAATATCATTTCTCCTGAAGGGAGCATCAATGTGGATGTCCTGGGACCGTTGTACCTTAGCGGAATGACCATAGAGGAGGCAAATGATTTCCTCAAGAAACGTCTTGCCCGTATTTACGGCGGCCTCAATACCCGTTCAGATACCGATATGCGTCTAAGTCTGGGCCAGATACGTTCTATCCAGGTTAATGTGGTAGGTGATGTGGCGCAGGCCGGGACATATCGCCTCTCCTCTCTCTCTACAGCAATGCATGCGCTTTACAAGGCTGGGGGAGTGGTTGAGCCCGGTACGCTGCGAAACATTAAGGTGGTCCGTGGCGACAGGGTTGTGGGGGTGATTGATGTTTACGATTTCCTGCAGAGGGGTTCCAATGCAAGCGACATCATGCTGGAGGAGGGAGATGTGGTATTGGTGTCACCTTATAGCAGCATGGTACTGGCAGAGGGCGCTGTAAAGCGCGGTATGCGCTTTGAAATGAAGCCCGGCGAGACCGTGGCTGACCTGCTTGAGTATGCCGGCGGTTTTTCCCAGAGCGCAAATACATCCTCAGTAACCGTTTGCCGCCAGAGTGACAAGGATTATGTAATCCATACGGTTGATGCTGCAGATTACGCATCATTTACCCTTCAGAACGGAGATGAGGTCACTGTCGGTGAGTTGCAGTCCCGTTTCAGCAACCGTGTATCCGTTCAAGGGGCAGTTTTCTTCCCGGGCACCTATGAACTCGATGCGGTTAAGACGGTCAAGGGACTTGTAGAAAAGGCCGGGGGTACCCTTCCTGAGTCTTTCACAGACAGGGTCGTGATTTACCGCGAACACCCCGATATGACCCGGGAGGTGATGTCAGTGAACCTTACTGAAATCATTGCCGGAAGGCATGAAGATTTCCAGCTCCAGAACAACGATGAACTTTATATCTCCGACAGGCTGGACCAGATTACCAACAGCACGGTCAGGATCTCCGGTATGGTCAATTACCCGGGAACATACCCGTTCTCTGAGAATACCACGATAGAAGACCTTATCATTATTGCCGGCGGCCTCAAGGTGGGTGCTTCCACCTCCCGCGTAGATGTTACCCGCCGCAAAAAGGAGACGGACGGTTTGACGGCAACCAGCGATATAGGCGAGATGTACACCTTTGCTCTCAAGGACGGCCTTGTGGCAGACGGCGACCGCAGTTTCACCCTGGAACCATACGATGAAGTGGTAGTACACCACAGCCCATCTTTTAATATTCAACGGCGTTTTACTGTGAACGGTGAGGTGAATTTCCCCGGCGTTTACCCGTTAACTAGCCGTGAAGAGCGTATTTCCGACCTGGTTGCCAAGGCGGGGGGCCTTACTGATTTTGCATATGCCTCCGGAGCCCGTCTTATCCGTACCTTGACAAAAGAGGATCGCCGTGTGTCCAAAGATATGGAAGATATCCTGAAGAGCGAAACTGATACGACCCAGGTATTGACCAAGGATATCGAACAGACATTCTCTGTGAGTATAGATCTTGAAAAAGCGCTTTCACATCCTGGTGGAGACGCCGATGTGGTGTTATGTGAGGGGGATGTGCTGGAGATACCGGTACGAAGTAATGTGGTCCGTATCAACGGAGCTGTAAGGTTCCAGACTGCGGTGAACTATGACAGTTCATTCCGCGCCAGGGACTATATTGAAGCGGCGGGTGGTTACAGCCAAAATGCAAGCCGGGCAAACGCCTATGTTGTCAATATGGGCGGACGTGCAGAGCGATTGCGCCCTGGTACCAAGATATATCCGGGTGCTGAAATATATGTTCCGGAAAAAATCCAGCAAGACAAGAAGGACTTTAACTATGCCGCCCTTATGTCTATCAGTTCGTCTACTGCATCTGTGGTTGCCATGCTTGTAACGGTAATCTCATATTTAAAGAAATAAGCAGCTATGAAAGAGTTAAAGAATACCCCGGCACATGCACCGGAAGAAACCGAAGAAGGCATAGACGGGATGGATATTCTGGTCAGGCTGCTAAAACACTGGAAGCAGATACTTCTGATTGTAGTGATTTTTTCCGCCGTCGGCGTAGTGGCGGCTTTAAGGATGTCACGTATCTGGAGTGTAACCGTCACCCTTGCGCCAGAAGTTCAAAGCCAGAATAGTGGAAGTCTGGCCAGCATAGCTTTAATGCGCAGGATGACCAATATGCAGATGTCAGGTTCTACTGATGCGATGGATGTGTCGTTGTTCCCGGATATTTGTGCCAGTACCCCGTTCCTGGCGTCTCTACTGGATGTCCCCCTTACATCTTATGTGTCGGATAAAGGTAAATTGGAGGGAAAGGTCCCTGTACAAACCACCGTATATGAGCACATGATGGGGCTGGACGGTATGAGAAAACGTCGTTTCTCTCTGAAATCCCTGATAATACCGCTTCTAAAAAAGAGGTCATACGACAGGCCCTACACGGGTGTGGAGGACCCTACAGAGCTACCTAAAAGTGCCGCCGCTGTGGTGACTGCTTTGAAAAGATGTATCGGCGTGACTATGGACAAGACCACCTGTGTGACTACCATAAAAGTTGTGCTTGACGACCCTATGATGGCCAAACAACTCGCCGACACAGTCTGTTCCAGATTGCAGGATTATGTGAGTGAATACCGTACCCAAAAGGCGCAGGCCGATTATGAATACTATGTGGTGCTGGCCGACGAGGCTCGCGCTGATATGGTAAAAGCACAGGCTGCCTATGCTGCATCTGTAGATTATGACCGCAGCGTCATTATGCAGAGTGCAACTGCAGAAAAAGACCGTCTTCGCGCCGAGGCTAACCTCGCCGGGCAGATATACTCAACCATAGTACAGCAGCGTGAGCAGGCGCGGGCCAAGGTCCAGGAAGAGAGGCCTGTATATGCAGTGATACAACCTGCTGTCCTTCCTCAAAAACCCGCTAACAGCCGTAAGCGCAAGGTATTTATATGGGCATTCGCAGGTGGTTTGCTGGCGTGTGGCTGGTATGGTCTGGGAAAAGACTACTATCTCAACGTTAAAAAAGATATCAAGGAGCGGATGGCGTAATGCAGATTTGAAGTTTTTTTAGTAGATTTGTATAGAGAAACAAATCTAACTCTATACAAATGAAAAAATTTTTAATCGCAACACTGCTTCTGGCTTTGGCCTTTTCTGCTTACGCACAGGAAGAAATCAAGAAGACCGGACTTAATTTTGGTCCATTGCCGGCAATCGGGTATTCATCTGATTTAGGATGGCACTATGGTGCATTATCCGACATTTATTGGTATGGGGACGGAAGTAAATACCCCGATTATGTCTGGAAGGCAAATGTAGAGGTTTCACGCTATTCAAAAGGCAATACCGTTCTACATAGTTTCTTTGACAGCAAATATATGATCCCCGGCCTGCGCGTATCGGCATCAGTATCGTGGTTCGGCAACAAGACTACCAACTTCTACGGCTTCAACGGCGCATCTTCCCTCTATGACTCGGCTCTGGACGGCATCGTTAACGGCGCTGGTTTCTATCTGATGAAGCGCAATATATTCCGTGTCCAGACCTGCTTCCAGGGGACAATCGGTGACAGCAACTGGGGCTGGGCCGGCGGTCTCACATATTGGAATATCACCACAGGTCACGCAGTGAATAAAGACCTCGATTATTCCAGTGACCACTCCCTTTACGACATATATGTAGAGAATGACATCATCCCCGCTGCAGAAAAGAACGGCGGCCAGCATCTGGAAGGTAAACTGGGAGTCGTATTCGATACCCGCGACCACGAGAACAACCCTCAGCGCGGTACAAACTTTGAACTTTACGTATTCGGTTCTCCCGATATCATCTCCCATCACGACAACAGTTATCTGAAACTTGCCGCCCACTTCAAACAGTTCTTTACCCTGGTACCCGGCCGTCTGGTATTTGGCGGACACCTTGCATATCAGGGCCTGATTGCAGGTAACGCACCTTTCTATATGCTGCAGACCATTCAGTCTATCAACATGAAGCAGATCAACACTGAGGGCCTTGGTTCTACCTGCACCCTCCGCGGTACCGTTACCAATCGTCTCCAGGGCAACGGATATGCCTGGATGAATACAGAACTGCGCTGGAGCTTTGCCAAGTTCCGTTGGATCAACCAGAACTGGACCCTGGCAACCAACCCGTTCTTTGATATGGGTATGGTAGTGCAGCCGTATCGTCAGGAACAACTTGAAAAGCTGGCTACATATTATACCGGCAATAAAGAGAAACTGCACATGAGTGCCGGTTTGGGCCTTCACGTGATTATGAACCAGAACTTCAACATCAATTTTGAGTTTGGCAAGGCGTTCTACGACGGTATGAAGATGGGTTGGAAGAACAACGACGGCGCCGGCCTGGGCATCAACGTCGGTCTGAATTATATCTTCTAATATGAAAAGACTCTTATCTTTTGCCGCATTGTTGGCTGCGGCATTCTGCCTGACCGGATGCCTCGCGGGCAAGTATATGAGCAACTATGCCCTTCTCCCTACTCCCCACGGAGTAGATGACATTGAACGTTGCCGCCATAAGGCCGATTCGCTGCTCCCCGGCAGCACCAAGTGGTATGACGATCTCAAGGCAGAAGGTATTCTCAAGGATACTACAATCGTGGGCTATCGCAACTTTAATGTGCATGCCTGCTATGTCCCTGCCAAGGATCCTGCAACGGCAAAGGGAACCGCAATAGTGGTTCACGGTTATGGCGACAACCATTTCGTATTCCTCTATCTGGTGCGTATGTACCGCGATGACTTCAACTATAATGTGCTTTTCCCCGATCTGCAGTATCACGGTTATTCAGAGGGTGACCACGTACAGATGGGGTGGTTTGACCGTTATGACGTTGAAAAATGGATTGAGGTAGCGCACAATATCTTCCAGGATGCCTTCATAGTGCTGCACGGCGTCTCCATGGGGGCGGCTACAGTTATGATGGCCAGCGGCGACCCGCTGCCGGAATATGTACGCTGCGTGATTGAAGACTGCGGATACTCATCTGTCGTGATGCAGTTCAACGGCAATCGTAAGCAGAGTTTCGCATACATACCGGCGGATGTCCTTCAAAGTGCCAGTCTTGTTACAAAGAAAAATTATGGATGGGGCTTTTGGGAGGCATCTGCTGCCAAGCAACTTGAGAAGTGCACTATACCGATGCTCTTTATCCACGGCGATGCCGACGATTTTGTCCCCATCGAGCACCTTTGGATAAATTACAATGCAAAGAAGCAGGGATATAAAGAGTATTGGGTTGCCCCCGGTGCAGTCCACGCAAACTCTTTCCAGAAGTATCCGGAGGAGTACAAGGCACGTGTGGCGGATTTCCTGCGCATAGTTCCCTATTTGGATTATAAATAGTAATTCATGAGTAACAGCAAATACATTTTGGCTCTGGATCAAGGCACCAGCTCGTCCAGAGCCATTGTTTTCGACCACGACGGCCGGATTTGTTCCACCGCACAGCAAGAATTTACCCAGTATTTCCCCAAGCCGGGCTGGGTAGAACATGACCCCATGGAGATTTGGGCGTCGGAGGCAGCAGTTATCGCCGAGGCCATCTCCAAGATCGGCATCAACGGCCTGGACATCGCCGCTATAGGCATAACCAACCAGCGTGAAACCACCATAGTATGGGATGCAGAAACGGGCGCCCCGGTGTGCAAGGCCATAGTATGGCAGGACCGTCGCACATCTGAGTTTTGCGATTCTCTGAAGGCTCAGGGTCTTGTGGATAAGATCCGCGAGAAGACCGGCCTCATCATAGACGCATATTTCTCCGGTACAAAGATCAAATGGATTCTGGACAACGTCCCGGGCGCACGCGAGAGGGCAGAGGCTGGCAAACTGCGTTTCGGTACCGTGGACAGCTGGCTGGTATGGCAGCTGACCCGCGGCGAGGTGCACGTGACCGACGTATCCAATGCTTCGCGCACGATGCTTTTCAACATCAACACGTTGGAGTGGGATAAAGAGTTGCTGGAGTTGCTCGGCGTGCCTGCATCCATGATGCCGAAGGTTTGCTCATCTTCAGAGGTTTACGGCTACACCAAGACCACCATCTTTGCGCACGAAGTGCCCATTGCCGGCATCGCAGGAGACCAGCAGGCGGCCCTCTTTGGCCAGATGTGTACCGAGCCGGGCTCTGTGAAGAATACCTATGGCACCGGATGCTTCCTGCTGATGAACACCGGCGAGAAGCCTATTCTCTCTAAGAATAACCTGCTTACCACAGTAGCTTGGAAATTAGGTGATACGGTCAATTATGCGCTCGAAGGTTCCATCTTTGTGGGCGGTAGCGTGGTCCAGTGGCTGCGCGACGGGCTGGGCATCATCCGCTCGTCTTCAGAGATTGAGGCTCTGGCATCCACTGTTCCCGACAACGGCGGCGTTTATTTTGTGCCGGCCCTCACCGGCATGGGCGCCCCCTATTGGGACCAGTATGCCCACGGAGTCATCTGCGGCATTACCCGCGGTACCACGGCGGCCCATATCGCCCGCGCGGCCCTTGAGGGGATAGCTTTCCAGACTATGGATATCGTCGCTGCGATGGAGCGTGATGCAGGGGTGCGGCTGGCCAATCTCAAGGTGGACGGCGGCGCCTCCCGCAACAATCTTATGATGCAATTCCAGAGCGATATACTCGGAGCCGATGTAATCCGTCCCGAGATTACCGAAACCACCGCGATGGGTGCCTGCTACCTGGCGGGTCTTGCAGTAGGCTATTGGAACTCGCTGGACGAGGTCAAGCGGCAATGGAAGGCAGAGCGTGTATTCACACCCTCCGGCACCGATATGTCGCCCGTAAAGGCGGGATGGAAAGACGCTATTTCAAGAACTATTAGCAAACAGTAAAATGGATCCAAAGTATATTTTCGAGTTCATAGGCACTTTGGTGCTGGTACTTTTCGGCGACGGAGTTTGCGCCGCCACATCGCTCAATTTCTCAAAAGCCAAAGGGGCAGGGTGGGTTGTCATCGCCCTCGGCTGGGGGCTTGCCGTAATGATGGGCGTGCTCGTAGCCGGTCCCATCTCCGGGGCACATCTCAATCCTGCTGTCACGGTCGGCCTGGCCATTGCCGGCAAGTTTGAGTGGGCGCTGGTTCTGGGTTACATCATCGCCCAGATGCTTGGCGGCTTTGTGGGTGCCGTACTGGTGTGGATATTCTACAAAGACCATTACAAGGCCACCGCAGACCAGCCGGACACTATTCTTGGTACATTCTGTACCATGCCTGCCATCAAGAACCCCTGGCGCAATTTCCTCTGCGAGGTGATTGCTACCTGCCTGCTGGTGTTCATAATCCTGGCGCTCGGTACCAAGGGTAATGCCTTTGCTATGGGCGATGTCGCCCTCGGCACCGGCTCCCTCGGCTCGTGGCCCGTCACCTGCCTTATCATGGCCATAGGTATGTCGCTCGGTGGCACCACCGGTTATGCTCTCAATCCCGCGCGAGACCTCAGTCCTCGCTGCGCGCATGCAGTGCTTCCCATTGCGGGGAAACGCGACAGCGGCTGGTGGTACAGCTGGATTCCAGTCGTAGGTCCCATGGTGGGCTGCGCCATTGCCGCAGGGCTCTTCCTACTGGTATTCTAATTGCACTTTCAGATATAAATGATGCCCACCGGACATTCGGTGGGCATTTTTTTGTATTTTTGCGGCCCAATGAAAAAAACGACATTATTCCTGCTGGTTCTGCTGTGTTTTTCTGTCGCCGCTTTTGCGCAGAGGCAGAGTTCTTTTAACCGGTTTGCCTCCTTTAGCGGTCATATAGATACTCAATATACTTACGATGAGGGTAGTAATACCTTTTCTCTGAAGCGGGTGCGCCTGGCGGTCACCGGAGAGCCCGTAACTGGGCTGGAATACCGTCTGCAGGCCGATATGGCCGGCAGCGCGCCCAAGATACTGGACGCATTTCTCAGATACAGATTCAAGCCTTTCCTGAATATCCAGGCGGGTCAGTTCACGACCCCTTTCACCCTTGAAAGCCAGTACTCGCTATTGAAGAAGGAGGGCATCGATTATGCGCAGGCCATAAGCAGGTTGTCCGGTTATAACGATGTGATATCGGAGCGTAATTCCAATGGGCGCGATATCGGGGTTATGGTTTACGGCAATCTGTTCGAAGTGGGTGAGGATCCCTATCCGATCATAAAATACAATATCGGCATTTTTAACGGTGCCGGCATCAACCGTGTAGATGTCAACCGTGCAAAGGATATCATAGCGCGCGTTGATGTGCACCCGTTTGTCAGGAATCTGGTGCTGTCGGCATCAGTAGTGGCGGGCTCCTATGATAATGGCGTTAATGCTAATGCCGCCAGCAACCGTTTTTCAGTCGGCGGAGAGTATAAAGACGATGCGCTGACAATCCGCAGCGAATATGTCCGTGCACACATTGATAATGGAGGCGAGAAGTTGTCTTACGATGGATATTATGCTGTTGTCGGTTATTGGTTTGACTTGACCGATTCCAGCCGACTGCGCCCCATAGTAAGGTATGATACTTTCAACGATGCCGGTGTCGTCACCACGCTCTATATGGCCGGGATCGATTATTGGCCGCTGGCGCATCTTCGCCTCCAGTTGGGCTATACACATTCCTACGCCCCCCAATCTTCTGCCCATCGCAACATCTTGCAGGCGATGGTATCGGTGAGCTATTAATAAGTCTTTGATCCCGACTCCACCGGAGCCAATTCAGTTTGCCGAACGACGATTCTATTCGGAGGGTTTCTTCTCCTCTTTGTAGGTCATTCCCATGAATAGTATCGCCAGGATGCAGGCGGCGATGAGCATGGCAAAGGTCCAGCCCCAGCCTGCATATTGGGCTACGAGGCCGATGACGGTGTTGGCCAAAATGAAGGTGCCCAGAAAGTAACCGAAGAAGCCTGTGAGGCCGGCGGCGGTGCCGGCGGCGTTCTTGGGGGCGAGGTCGAGGGCCTGTACGCCGATGAGCATCACGGGGCCGTAGATGAAGAAGCCGATGCCGATGAGGCAGATGATTACCACGGTGAGATTATCTATGTAGGCCCAGTACAGGGCTATGAATACCATCACCAGTGCCATGAAGATCATGGTGGGGAGGGCTCGTTTGCCGTGGAAGAGTTTGTCGGATAGCCAGCCGCAGAGCAGGGTGCCCGGTATGGCGGCGAACTCGTATGCGAAATAGGCCCAGCCGGCGCTCTTGAGGTCGATGCCTTTCTCTGTGAGTATTGTCGGGGCCCAGTCAAGGCAGCCGTATCGCACCATATACACGAACGCGTTTGAAAGGGCTATGAACCAGAGGAACTTGTTGTTGAGCACGTGGTTGAAGAGTATCTCCTTTGTGGTGAGTGTGGTTTCGTGCTTCTCTGAGTAGTTCCTGGGGTAGTCATTGCGCCATGCCTCAACCGATTGCAGTCCGCAGGACTGTGGAGTGTCGCGCAGCAGTATGTAGGCCAGCAGGGCAATGAACAGTGCCACCGCAGCGGGGAAGGCGAAGGTGCCAATCAAAAAGTAGAGTTCTTGATGGGTGCCGTAAAACCAGCTCCCGAACCACGCCGCACCGTAGGTCGCCATAGGGCCGACCAGCGCGCCGCCGACATTGTGGGCGCAGTTCCAGATGCTCATCATGGTGCCGCGCTCGCCGGGTGAGAACCAGTGCGTCATAACGCGGCCGCAGGGGGGCCATCCCATTCCGTTGAACCAGCCGACCAAAGCGTTGAGCACACCCATCACAATTATGGCCATGGTCTTGTGCTCCGCACCGATCCACTGTATGGGGACTATCATGAAACACATCGATATTGCGGTGAGTATCAGGCCTAGAGGCAGGAAGACCCGCGCGTTGGAACGGTCGGACACGCTCCCCATCAAAAATTTTGAGAGGGCGTATGCGGCGGCGTTGAGACCCAGCACAAAACCGAGTTCAGTCTTCTCGAAGCCTAGTGGTGCCATTGCCGGAATGGCCATGGAGAGGTTTTTGCGCACCAGATAGAATCCGGCATAACCTATAAATGCCCCAAGGAATACCTGAAGGCGGAGCCGTTTATACTTTGCATCGGCCTCCGGGCCAGTCTCGGCAGGTTTGTATGCGGGTTGTTTGAGAAATTTGAGCATAGCTAATCTTTATTGGTTTCAATGGCTTCAGCCAGAATCGATATCGGATTCATGACGGTGTAGCCGGTGGACATCTCTATCTGCCATTTGCAGGTCTCGCAGTCGCACGCCACCACATCGGGATTGACGGTGCGGATCTGGGCGAACAGCGGCTCGCCTATGGCCTGGGAGGCCTCGTAGTTCTCCCGCTTGAAGCCGTAGGTACCGGCGATACCGCAGCAGGCGGAATCCAGCATGGTAAACTCCACTCCGGGAATCATCCGCAGCAGCTTTTCGGAGAAGACACCCCATCCGAGTTTCTCCATGTGGCAGGGGGTATGGTAGGCAACCTTCTTCTTGAAATCTGGTTTAAAATTCAGCTGCGCGCCATTTTCCAGACGTTCAAAGATGAACCTGCTGGCCATCATTATAAAGTCTCGGACGCCGGAGTTGTCGACCCCCAGCAGAGCGGGGTATTCGTCGCGCAGCGTCAAAGTGCAGGAAGATGATGTGGTAAGTATCATCAGCCCCTTGTCCACCGCCTTGGATAGTGCAGCGACGTTGTGGGTGGCGTTTCTGGTCGCCTCTACCTTCATCCTGTTGTTTATCATGGCGACGCCGCAGCACTTCTCTTTTTCCAGCAGCTGCACACCCACGCCCAGAGCGTTCAGCACCTTTACCAGATCTTTGCCAAGGCGGGGGTAGTTATAGTTTACATAGCAGCCGTGAAAATAGGCGACCTGTTCCTGGAAAACGGTTTGCTCTTTCTCGTGGTGACCCATCCACCCCTCGAAACTGCGCTGGCTGTATTTTGGGAAGACGCGCCGGTGGTCTATCTTGAACATCGCGTCCATCATGCTTCTGGTGATACCCAGGCCTGTTATCGCATTTGCTACAGGGGCCACAGGGTGTGCCAGACTCCCCATGAAATCTGTGGAGGCCAGCAGCCGGTCGCGCCACTTGACGGGGGATTTATCGTATTTGATGCGCGCTGCCTGAATAAGGTCGGCAACCTTTACCCCCGAGGGACATGCCACCTCGCACCGCTTGCAGTTGAGGCAGTACTTCAACGCGTAGTTGAAAAAGAAGGGATCCTTAAGCCGCAACCGCTCTCCGTCCGGGCCAGCCTGTTTGGGGCCGGGATAAAGCGGATTCACCTGCAGTACGGGGCAGTAGGCGGTACACACGGTGCGTTTCATGCACTCTTCAAAATTGTGTGTGCTGAGGGTATATTCTTGAAGTTTCATTCCGCTGTAGGTTTAAGGATTTCGTCGGCTGCCGCAAGTGCGCTCCGTATTGCCAAACCTCCGCCTGAGCCAAGTTCCGGGCGGGTCTCTCCGAGGATGGAGCCGATGGCGTACAGATTCTTGATGGGCTCTCCACCCCTGAGGGTGTGCAGGGAAGAGTCTGTGGCGACGCCGTATTTCATGTAAGGCTGTTCGCGCATAAATTCCGGGTTGTACCAGTCGCTGCGGTCGGGCGCCTGCTCCACGTCCAGCCCAAATACCGGTTCGGATATCTCAAACGGGTTGGACCTGAGACCTTTGGAGAAATAGGCCCCGGTGGAGAGGATAAAGTTGCCGGCCTCCAGGAAATGGTTGCCGAGGTTATGCGTAACAACACTATGTACAATTCCGTCGTAAACGTGTGCTCCGGTGGCTTCGTCGCCCATCAGATAGGTGCCGCCAAGCAGTTCGTAGCGTCGCTTGAGCAGCATCTGGGTACGGATGCCCGGCACAGAAGGGGGGAGGGTACCTGTGAATATCACTTGCGCCGGGATGCCCTGGCGTATCCGGCTCAGCACAGAGGCGTCGTTTAGACCGAATACCTGAGGCAATATCACGGTATCTTCATCCCGCAGCAGGATGCGGATTTCCCGCACCACATTCTCCCAGATACGGTCCATAGTGCGGGCAATTTGCACTGAACGCATCTCGCTGGGACTTTTCTCAATCTGTTCCAGTTCAGGCAGGTTGAGAAGTTTGATGCGGCACTGCATACCTTGTTTCTCCAATCCTTCCGCAAGGAAGTCGCAGAAGAAATCGTGATAACCAGTGAGGCTTACAATCAGCGCTTTATGGCCAATTTTGGGCTCTGGGAAGAGGCTGATATCCTCCAGCGACAGTACGGCTTTCTTGAATGTGCCCATCGGCATCAGGCGTACGCCCGGATTGTAGTGCAGGGCGATACCGGCCTCGGTAAAGAGGTCGGTGACGCGCTTGGGCGCCTCCTCCATCGATTCAAAACTGCCAGAGAAGAAGTGCAGGGCGTTCTGTCCGGTGCTGATTATGGCTGTGCTGTTGCCCGCCTTCTGAAGGCTGATTCCCGCAACCAGGCCGGCGAGTCCGCCGCCTATTATTACCGTATTGAATTTCATTGGACTATATTCCTAATACGTGTTTATAAACCCATTGGGTGTATTCCGCCTCGCGCAGAGTGTCGCCCCAGCCGATGGGGAAGTTCCCTTTCCACCGCTCCTGAAGGAAATCGGCTAAGTCGGCACGCTCTTTTTCAATGCAGCCGTGGGCCTTTGCCAGCAGGCCGGCAGCACGGCAGGCGCAAAATTCGCCCTGGCATGTCCCCATACCGATGCGGGTCCGCCGCCTGAGGTCGGTGAGGGTAGAGGCATCCAACCGTTCGATTGCGTTTTTCACCTCGCCGGACGATACCTCTTCGCATTCGCAGATAAGCGCTTCATCCAGTCTGTCGCGGGTTTTTATACGGTTGGCGCGTGAGCCCATCCGTGCCGCAGCGGCCTTTTGTGCCATCGAGGGCTTCTCCCAGATCTTCTGGGCAACTGCCTCGTATGAACCCTCCTCACTGCCAGGCAGTGCGGTAGTGGCTGTTTCACAGGTCTTGTCGATATTCAACTTGCGGCATACGGCATCGGTAGCGATTTCCGCCATCAGGCGGTATGTCATCAGCTTGCCGCCGGTAATGGTGATGAAACCCTTGAGGCCGTCGCGTTCTTCGTGGTCCAGGCAGACAATGCCGCGCGATATGTTGCGGCCGCTGGGGTCGTCGTCAGAGCTGACCAGGGGGCGCACGCCTGCGTATGCGCGCAGGATGCGGGTTGCGGAGAGCGAGGGGGTCATCTTGGCGCCCTCCGTTATCAGAAGATTAACTTCATCGGGAGTAACGGCAACCGAATCGCACTCTTCAAACGGAATCCGGGTCGAGGTGGTACCTATTATGCAGACTGTATCCCCGGGGACCAGGATATCGGCGTTGGAGGGCTTGCGGCATCGGTTGATAACCATATTGTTGACACGGTGGGCAAACACCAGCAGCGCCCCTTTTGCCGGGAACATACCTACGTTAACGCCTGCCAGGGCGGCGATGTCGTGGCCCCAGATCCCTCCGGCATTCACAGTTACCGGGGCATAGAAGTCACTCTCTTCGCCCGTGACCAGATTGCGGGTATGCACACCACGGATGGTATCGCCTTCGCATATGAATCCGGTAACGGTGGTGTGCAGTCGTACCTGGCCGCCGTGCAATTTGGCATCCAGCATGTTGGCGGCGCACAGGCGGAACGGGTCCACGCTGCCGTCCGGTACCCGCACCGCTCCGGTCAGTTCCGGATTGACCGACGGTTCCAGCCGCTTGGCCAGCTCCGGGTCAATTACCTCGGCGCTGATGCCAGCTTTGCGGCATGCATCCACAAAGGTCTGCTGATAAGACAAGTCATCCTCAGGTAGGGAGATGAACAGGCCGTCGGTGGGGTCCACGCAGTGTGAGGCGATGCGGCGCAGAATCATGTTCTCCTTGATGCACTCTTCTGCCGACTCGGGGTCGTTTACGGCATAGCGGGCGCCGGAGTGGAGCAGGCCGTGGTTGCGGCCGGTGGCGCCGGTGGCTATGTCGCTACGCTCAATCAGCAGTGTTTTGAGGCCGCGCATGGCGCAGTCACGCTGTGTGCCGGCTCCGGTTATGCCGCCGCCTATGATTATTACGTCAAATTCGTTATTGCTCATATTGTTACTCTATCTGTGGCAGACCCAGGTCGGGGAATGTACGGGGTGCCGGCACGCCGGGGAGAGGCTTGCGATCCTTGAGCTGTTCAAGAGCTACCTCGATGGCCTTGAGCAGTTGCTGGTCTTCGCCCGCGAACTCCTTGACGGGGTCGTTGTCAATCACGATGTCGGGGTCCACGCCGTGGTTCTCAACTATCCACTGTCCGGTCTTGGCGTCGTAGTTGGTGAAGAACGGTACGCGCACGTCTGTACCATCTACATATGGCAGGGAGCCGCTGATGCCCACGATGCCTCCCCAGGTGCGGGTACCTACGACAGTGCCGAGATTATTGGCCTTGAAACTCCAGGGGAAGAGGTCGCCGTCCGATGCCGAATACTTGTCTATCAGCAATACCTTGGGGCCGGTGTGGGTCGCATCCGGCACTGTGCCGGTCAAGGTAGAGCCGCGGCGCATAGTCATCCGGTACACCTCACGCTGCAGCCGCTCGATAATCATAGGGGAGACGTTTCCGCCACCGTTGGAGCGGTCGTCGATGATAAGAGCCTCCTTGTCCAGCTGTGGATAATAATAGCGTGCAAATTCAGAAAGCCCCTCTGGCCCCATATCGGGGATGTATATGTAGCCTATCTTCCCTCCGGAGAGTTTGTCGCAGGTTTCTATATTCTTCTGGATCCATTCATAGTGATAGAGGGGGTATTCGTCAGAAATAGGTTTCACAACCACCTTCTTGCCGCCTGCGGCAGCCTTGTCAGAGACAGTGAGTTCCGTCAACTGTCCGGCCTTGCCAACCAGCAGCTGGTATATGTTTGCTACGGTATTGGTGGGGACGCCGTCTATCGCGGTAATATACTGACCCTTGCTGATGCCCATACCCGGTTCTGTAAGAGGTGAGCGGAGCTTCTCTTCGTATGGTGCTCCCTTAAGTATCTTCTCTATCCGGAAATAGCCGCTCTTGTCGCGGGATATCTCAGCCCCCAGCAGCCCCATCTCTATCCGCTCCGGCTTGGGATAATCGCCCACGGTGACGTAAGCGTGACCGGAAGCCACCTCGGATATCATCTCGCCAATTATATAATTCAAATCGAGACGAGTCTTTGCGTAGGGGAGCAGTACCGCATATTTATCTTTGATTTTCTGCCAGTTGCGGCCGTGCATATTCTTGAGGTAATAGCCGTCGCGGAAGGCTCTCCATACTTCGTCGTATATCTGAGCCCACTCTTTGGTGTAGTCGATGTCGGTAACCAGACCGCTCAGGTCGGGTTTGTCACCTCCGGACATCCTGGGGCCGAAATCCACTATGGAGAAGTCGCGCATCCCCTTGAACAATATGGCCTTTTTGTCACCCTTGCGATACATCACAATCGCGTCTGCGCACTCCTCGTCCTTGCCGGAAGCAAAGTCATACACATGAGTCTTGCGTCCCGCAGAATACCAGATTTTACTGCCGTCGCAGTAGAGTCCGCCCCAACCGATCTCGCCACTAACAGGAACTTTTACTGTGCGCAGGGAGAGTCCTTCAGGGTCTATCTTTACTACGACCTCCTTCTCACTCTCCTTAGCTTCCGGTGAGCCGTTGCCTTTGCCCTTTACGTCAGGGTTCTTGTCTGATTTCTTAGGACCCTTGCTGTCCATGGTCACTTCTCCGGGCCTGGGGCCGAACGGACCTCCGGGGCCGGGACGGTCTCCTTCCACCGACTGCATTCCGTCCTTTGGAAGGAGGGGGGAGGGGGTGTCAGCTGCGAGCATAGTCATATAGATGCCGCTCATATTGCCCAGTATATAGTTCCACTCCACGCGGCCATACTGCGGATGAATGTCGCGGTCGGCTGTGAAAACCAGATACTTGCCATCGGCAGAGAAGGTAGGTGAACCAGAGTTGTACCACCTCTCGGTTACGGGGTACTCTTTCTTTGAATCGAGGTTGTAAACATATACTACATCCATCTCATTTTTGGCAGGACGGGTATATGTGAGCCATTTGCCGTCCGGGGAGTATTCCACCCTGTAGAATTCGGCTTCAGGATTAGTGAGAATTATCGATTTCTTGCCGTCAGGGACAGATATCTCCACGATACGGTTCTCGCGGTCGGTGTAGAGGAGCTTTTTGCTGTCCGGGTTCCACTGGAGAGTGCGGATATAGGTGTCGTTGCCGCTGGTGAGCTGTTTTGCGTCGCCACCCTTCTCCACATCATACAGGTAGATTTCGGTCTCGCCGGTGGCATCGCCTATCCAGGCAATCCACTTTCCGTCCGGGCTCCAGTCTGCCTCGCGGTCGTTTGAGTCGGAGCTGCGGGTCAGGTTGCGGGTCACGCCCCTGCCTGCCGGGACATCATAGACCTCGCCGCGTGCGGTCACGGCAATCCTGTCTCCAGAAGGTGAAAGCGATGCGGCAGTAAGGTTGCCGGATACGTTGCGGTGCTCGCTGCGGCCGTAAATGTCATCGCCGGCCAGGTTTATGTGAACCTGTTCATATTTGCGGGTAGAGGGGTCAAGACGATAAATATAACCTCCGTTCTCAAACACTATGGTCTTGCCGTCGGTAGAGGGGAACTTGACATCGTAGAGGTCAAATTCTGTCACTTTCTCCGTCTTTTTGCTCTTTGTGTTGTAAACAAAGATGTTCATTATCATATCCCGGTCGGATGCGAAGAATATATCATCACCAACCCACATGGGGAAGATATCCTGTGCAATGTTATTGGTGATATTCTCAATCTTGCCGGCTTTGCGGTCCCAGATCCAGACATCGTCTGCCATTCCGCCGCGATAGTATTTCCAGGTGCGGAATTCGCGCATCACGCGGTTGTATGCAACTTTCTTCCCGTCAGGGGAGAAACTGCACCACCCGCCCTCTGGCAGGGGTACCTCGGAGGGCATCCCGCCCTCTGGCTGCACTGTCCAGAGTTTACCGGAGAAGCCGTCGCCTATGCGGTTGCGGAAAACTATCTCCTTGCCATCTGGACTCCAGGCCATCACCATATTGTTGGGGCCCATACGGTCGCCCATCTCGTCGCGTTCGTTGGTGGCAGTCCAGGTGAGACGCACTGGTGCGCCACCCTCTGCCGGCATCTTGTAAACCTCGCGGTTACCGTCATATTCTGCCGTGAAAGCTATGGTTTTTCCGTCGGGAGAGTAGTGGGCAAACCCTTCATATCCTATGTGGGAGGTTAGCCTGCGGGCCATGCCTCCGGAAACAGGTACGCTCCAGAGATCGCCTGCATATGTGAACACAATCTCGCTGCCGTTGGTGGCGGGGAAGCGGAGCAGCCGGGCCTCATCTTCTTTGGCAGATGCGGCCAGTGTAACCGCCATTGCCGCTAATGCTATAATTAACTTCTTCATATCATTTGTTTTAATCATATTGTCAGAATACAACTACGCAACCACCGCCCGGAGCGAGGTGGACAGTGAGTTCTCCATTATTGACAGCGACACTCTCAGCCATATAATCCTGTCCGTTGCGGTGGGCATTCACACCGTCGCGCCAGAGGGTGGCCCTGGTGCCGTCGGTTGCCTCGAACGGGAGGCGGAAGGTGACGTCGCGCTCATTCCAGTTGTTCATGGCTGCCAGATACCACTTGCTGCCGCTGCGGCGGGCCATCACTATGAAATCACCAATCTTGCCGTCCAGGGCTATGGTCTCGTCCCATACGGTGGGGATGGAGGCGATAAAGCGGGTACACTCCTGCTCAGATTCATAATTGGTGGGGGAGTCGCACAGCATGGTGAACGGGGCGTCAAAGATGATATATTCCGCCAGCTGCCGGCAGCGGGTGCCCTGGCTCATAGGTTCGTTGTCGCAAGGGTAATAATTGACTTTGATAGCATTGCGCATCGCGCCCTGGGTGTAGTCACAGGGGCCTGCCACCAGACGGGTAAACGGGATGGTAACATCGTAGGTTACCTGGTCGTATTCCGGTCCCATCCATTTAAGCTGCTCCAGGCCGTTGACTCCCTCAAAATTGAGGACGTTGGGCCAGGTGCGGGTAAGTCCGGCCGGCTTGAAGGCGCCGTGGAAATCTACAAACTGGTGATACTTTGCAGCGGTGCGGGCAGCCTGCTCGTAGAAGGCCACCATAGGCTGGTCGTCACGGTTCATAAAGTCAATCTTCCAGCCCGCTATGCCCATCTCGCTATAGTGTTTGCATACACCTTCCATATCGCGGTTAAAGGCCCAGTATCCGGCCCAAAGCACCAGAGCGACCCCTTTGCTGAGGGCGTACTGGCTCAACATGGGGAGGTCAATCTCGGGCACTACCTGCATCAGGTCGGCCTGCAGGTTCACAGCCCATCCCTCGTCCAGAATTACATACTCGATGCCATGGTCGGCAGCAAAATCGATATAATATTTGTAGGTGTCGTTGTTGACGCCCGATTTGAAATCTACCCCTTTGAGGTTCCAGTCGTTCCACCAGTCCCACGCGACCTTGCCGGGCTTAACCCACGAGAAGTCGCCCTCGGCAGGTTTCGCCAGACGCCAGACAAGGTCGTTGTCGGCCAGTTGCTTGTCTGAGTCTGCTATAACCACTACTCTCCAAGGGAGTTTCTCCCCCTTGTCTCCCTTGTAGATATAAGGTTCACGGGAGGTTATGACCCCCTGCAGCATATTGTGGCCGCCCTGGACAATGGTTTTGGGATATCCTGCAAACATCGCATTGAGGCTGGCTGAGCCGCCGTCACCGTGAAGATACATGCCGGGATAGTTCAGCAGGTCAGACTCGGTGATGCTGATGCGGGGACCGGCAGTGGACTCGATTGTAACAGGCAGGAATGCCATTCTTCTCGGATTCCACTGGGAGAGAGTAGAGTATGTGTAGATATTTTCAAAAGAGTTGAAGAACTGATTCTCAAAAGAACCTCCGTCCCTGACATAGGGAATCCAGGCAGAGGGGTCGTCGGGGAAATTGAATTCTGCGGTTTCGCCCGCTATCTCAACCCCTTTCTTGGTTACAAAACGGTATGCCACGCCGTCGTTGCATGTGCGGAAGATTACGTCGAAATCTTTTGCCACCAGTGTCAGCTGATTATACTCGTCGTGAACTGTGCTGCGTTTAAAGTTTTGTGCAACATAATCGCTTGCATCACTGCTCTTTATGCTTTTGCGGAAATTGACCTTGCCTCCATATACGGTACCGTCGGAGAGCGTCAGGGCAATCTTGGACGGGGCAATCAGCTGCATGCCGTCTTTGGATACGCTCCAAGAGAGCTCAGGCGAAGTCCGGACGTCCAGCGATATGTGTCCGTCAGGAGAAACAACGTTGTAATCTTTTGCTTGAGAGGATAGTACAGTGATAACTGCCGCGAGAGTAATCAGGAGTCTTTTCATATTATTGCGTAATTATTTTTGACATAGTTAATTCATTCTTGTTCCCGTTGCGCTGATACTCAATCGAGTCCATGATTTTTCTGGCAAGTAAGATGCCAAGCCCCCCTATGGGCCGATTCTCAATATCAACGGAAGTGTCGGCAGTTGTGACTTTTGTCGGGTCAAAGGGCTGCCCGTCGTCAACCACCGTGAATGCGACCCTGCTGCCGTCATAGGAGGCTTCAACTGTAACGTCGCCTTCTGTGCCTTCAGGATATGCGTAACTTACAGCATTGACTACTATTTCCTCCAGAGCAAGCCGTATATTGGCGGAGGTTTTGGGCTCCAGATACAGTCTTGAAAGGAAACTCTTGACAAAGTCACTCAAGTGTGCAATCTCCTTGACGTCGTTCTTTAAAGTGAGACTCATTCTCCGGCTGTACCGGATCACCATCATGGCGAGGTCATCGCTCTGGGGAGCACCATCCACAAACGCACTCACCTCATGTCGCATCGTCTCTACTAAATGATTCAGCGTGAGGTTCTCCTGCCGGCATCTTTCAAGAATCTCCATAACCCGGTCCTTGCCAAACTGCTCCCGCCTCAAATTCTTTGCCTCCGTAAGACCGTCGGTGTATAGGAAGATGTCGGTGCCGGGAGAGAGTTTGCAGGTCTGGTCTTCATAAATAGTATCGGGGAAGACGCCGAGTGGGAGGTTGGGCTTGACATTGAGCGGTGCGACATCGCAGGTGATTACCACCGGTTTGTCGTGCCCGGCATTGCAATAGCGCATCTCTCCGGTGGCAAGGTCTATTATCCCCAGGAAAAATGTGACAAACATATTGGAGTCGTTACTCCGGCATCCCTCCCTGTTCAGGGCGTCCAGGATAAAAGAAGGGCTTTCATAATTGTCAGCAGTCAATCTGAAAAGGCCGTGTATTACAGACATCACCATTGCGGACGGAACCCCCTTGCCGCTTACGTCGCCAATGCAGAAGAAGAGCTTGCCATTCCTCTCAAAACAGTCAATTATATCTCCGCCGACCTCGCGGGCAGGCTCCAGGGTGCCGAATACTCCGGGTGGATATGACTTGGGAAGCATCGATGTCTGGATATGGCTCGCGATGGACAGTTCGCTGCCTATTCTGGCCTGTTCCATATTGGCTTCCTGGAGTTTTTTCTCCCCCCGGGCGTACCGGTTTATCATGAATGACAGCATAAGCACACCCGCCAGAATCATAAGCACGTGCCAGAGACGGATTTTTATCAGCGGTTTGTACAGGTCTTCCTTATAATAGACCTGCGCAATGCGCCAATATGGGGGCTCTTTCATCTCTGAAACCGGTACGACAACGGCTTTCCCGTTAATCTTGATGTTTTTATCGCCCAGGCATGCCATGGTCTTTGCAACTGTCTCGGCAGGGACGCGCTCTTGAGGAGGCGTTGCCACAAGTTTGCCCTCCTGTGTCATCAAGACGCAGAAAGAAGAGGAGAAACGCTGATGGTCGTTGATTGTTTCCCCCAGGCGGGACAGGTCCATGTCCAGGCCGCAGACTGCAACGATATTGCCTTCGAAATCGGTCACGGGGCAGGAATATGTGGTAAGCCTCAATACGGAGCTGTTTTCATAAGAATAGGGGTCGGACCAGACAGCGGTCTTGGTTTCGAGCACTTTTTTGAAGGCCTCATTGTTTGTGTAATCGTGCTCGCCGTCGGCTATCTGCTCGATTACGTAACCGTCCCCTTGTTTATATACGTATGGTTCGAAAAGCCTCCCTTTGGAGGGGTAGTAGTCGGGAATGAATGCCATGCATCCCCCGACCACGTTAGGATTGTCATCTATCAGGCGCACTATTGCGTTAAAGGTGCAGTCCGGGTTGTTGAGGTTGCGCCGGATATCCCACATGTTCTCCTTCATCGTGGTTTCTGTGAGCTCCAGTGTATGGCGGGCACTCCTTGAGATGGAGTTTGTAACCAACCGGGCACGGACCGTAAGCTCATTGTCCACCAAGTTGCGCATTTGCTGGTATTGGGCCACGGAAATTGCCTCCACCATAAGGGCGGCGATGGCAATTATGAGTATGCGCGCGGTGCGGCTGCTTAGCTTTGCCATAGGAGAAGATCGATTACCAGCTGAAATTAAGAATCCTCGGTGTCAGGGATAACGACAGCCATGACCAGAACAGACGGCCATCTTCTGAAGCGCGTTTTAGCCGTTGCATGTTCTCTGTGCCAAACATGTATGATATTCCGCAGGACAGGGAGGCGTATTTTGTAAATTGCCAGGATGTCTCCATTTCGAACTCGTGTCCAAGCGTGGGGCCGATATTATGAAGCTTTGCGGCGATTGCAAGGTAATGGTAAGAGAAATCTGCGGAAAGATTCGGTATCGGTTTGATTTTTGTCCCCACAAACGCGTTTTGAAGGCCCGGTGTGAAACCGTTTACGTAGGTACTCACATAGAAGAAGTCCATAGCTCCGTAGAATTTGTGGTGTGAGCCGTAAATAGGATTGAAACCACGGAGTACTTCGTGGTAGGTGAGGCCGATGGCTCCGGGCTTCGGTACGGCGAACGTTTCATCGCCGCTGAGGTAGTCGTAACCAGCATAGAAGGTCCAGACAGCAGACGGGGTGAACATTGTCTTGATACTGGCCATCCATGCATCCAGTCGTGATCCCTTTTCATCGGTGCCCATTTGTCTGTAGTAAGACCCCTCAACGTTCCATCTGGTTGGATTGAACTTCACATATCCCCCGACGACCTGCTGCCATGCGATATGTTCATTTTCTCCCGGAGAGCCGGCCTGCATGCCTATGTTGAGCCCCAGCAGTGATACGCCAAGCGGTGCGACCGGCAGGTCATAATGATACCACAACATATGCATGGTCTTATACGGAAGGGCGCCATCTGCATAGTATGTGCTGCCGTTCATAGTGTTTTCAGCATTCTGATTGTATGCCCACACTGTATGTACCTTGTGGCCGTGTCCTTCGTATCCACCCTTGAGTACATCGTGGGTGATGCCGGCCATGGACCAGTCGTTGGGACCAAGGATACGCTCGTCGTCGTATGCCAGCACCATCCGTCCTACCTGTAAGAACAATCCGCCACGGGTGTTGAGCTTTGCCCAGGCTTCGTGGATGCCGAATGACCCCTTGCCGGCCTGCCCCCATATCCCCTGATGCTGAAAGGAGGTCTTCACCTCCAGTCCGGGCCTCTGATAGCCAATGGATATCCTCGCCCTGCCAAAGACAAAGGCGGCTTTGTCTGAATTGACGTCCTCTGCATCAGGCAGCCCGCCGTCGCGGATCTCCCCGCGGTTGAACATCTGAATATCGGCAGTCAGGTGGTTTTCAGGGACTTTCTCCTGGGCCAGGGTGGCGGGAGATATTGCGAGTGCAAACCCGACTGCGGCCAATGCTGCGGCATACACGCTGAGTATAGGTCTCATGGCTGTAGAGTTTTCTAAAGCGAAATAACGGAGTCTGCGAACCTGATGGCAGCCTCACGGTGGGAGATAAAGATTATCGTTTTCTCTCCATGATAGCGTTCGTGGAGGTTTTTAAGCAGAGCCGACTCTGTGGCGGCGTCCAGCGCAGAGGTCGATTCGTCCAGAATCAGGACTCCGCCGGGGTGGAGCAGGGCGCGGGCAACGGCGATACGCTGCGCCTGGCCTTCGCTCAGACCGCTTCCAATTTCTCCGCATCGGGTCTCCAGACCGTCGTGGAGGTCGTTGACAAAATTACACATGGCCAGAGAGAGAACCTCCTTAATCTGGTCTTCTGTAGCCTCCGGCGCCGCCAGCAGCAGATTGCTGCGGATAGTGCCGCTTAGCAGTGAATTTCCCTGCGGGACATACATAAAGTTGCTGCGGATAGCGCTGCCTGCCGGATGCCCGGCAACTGTTACGCTCCCCTTGGTGGGCTCTAACAGGCCTAATATCAGATTGATAAGAGTACTCTTGCCGATGCCGGTAGGGCCGGAGATAACTGAGAAAGTACCCCCCTCAAACCTGCATGAGAAATCTTTCAGCACAGGCCTTATTGCGCCGGGATAGGCATAAGTAAGGTTTGAGACCACGACCTCCGGTGCGCCAGGAAGGTGAATGTTTTCCCCTTGGGGCTCCTCTTCCAGTTCAGCCAGATCCATCAGCCGCTCGATAGAGGTCAGGGCACGGATAAATGCGGGAACCTGACCGCTGAGGGAGGCGATCGGACCCTGGACGCGGCCAACCAGTTGCAGGAATGCAGTCATCATACCGTATGTCACGGTGCCGGCAGAGATGCCGAAGATTCCCCACAGGAAGGCTACGGCATGGCCAGCCTGGAATCCGAACAGCATAAAGCCGCGGGCTATAGCATTGTAGTTGAGTCTCTTACGAGTCTCGCCCTCTATGTCAGTCTGAATCCAACCGAATTTTTCGAGTACCCGTTCTACCTTTGTGAGGGTCAGAACAAGGACGCGATGCTGCAGGCTCTCCTGCATAAGCTGCTGGAGTTCACTGTCGCGGTTCCGGATGCGGGCCATTATCTCGCGCAGCTGTTTGAAGAACATCTTGGACCCGAACACTGCCGCTGCCATGAGAATCAGCAGTACCCAGAGCAGATTGGGGGCCAGTGTGAGCATATAAGCCGACGAGGCAATCAGCTGAAGTATGGTTATAAGCAGATTTGGAATATTATCCGTCAGCAGGTCGGAGGTGACCCTGATATCCTCTTCCAGACGGTTTACGGTATCGCCGGAGAGATAGCGCTCCCGGCCGGACCACCGGCTGCTGAGAACGTGACCGAAGAGCTCCTTCCTGAGAATATTCTGCGATTTGACCTTGCACCAGGCATCCCACCAGTTGTTAAAAATTGTGAGGACCAGTTGCAATACAAGTATTCCGATGAATATGGCTATACCTTGATTCAAAGAGGCATCGCTCACTTTGGTCGCGATGTCCACAAGGTGTTTGCTGGCAGCTATGAAGCCCAAAGATGCCACAATGCGGATAATGCCCGCCGCCACCTTGATCCACAAACGCCAGCGGACAGGTTTAGACATGGCCCAAAGGGTCTTCATGCATGAGGCAAAACTTCTCATTTATGGAATATGTCTTTAATTACTTGTACTACTCCTACGCTATAGAAATTCAAGATTTTTTTTCTCAGGAAACGTTTCTCACCAGGATACATTCTACGCATCAAACGATATCGTTCCAATCTGGTTTTGATGGAGTACGTCTTGCTTGCAAAATAGTTTTCTGGACGATCGGTTTGCGATATATAACGGTAATGGCCAAAATTGCCCTCCAGGAAGATAGTTTCGAGCACTATTGAAGCATCCTCTTTAAAGCCTGGCTGATAAAGAGGCATCTCTTCTGCAGGCAACCCCAGAAAGTCAACGGCAATCGAGGCAAACATTGTCCATACAGTACTGAGTTGCAATGAATCCAAGACCCTCTCGAGATAGGCCTCGTCAATGTTGCCGGAGTGGGTGTGAAGAAAACGTATCCAGTCGCACATTTGCCGCAATCCAATGCCCTCAATCAAGAAGTGGCGCTGCATATGGCAAAAGATATAGAATGCATTGAAGCTGTCGGAGGGGGTGTTTACCAATACCCCCTCGAAATCAACTGGAGCAAGGTTATTGCTGAGTCCATCGTTTGCAAATGCCTGATAAATCCCGTCGGATTTACTGCTGTTCATCTTGTCGCTCACCCGATGGAGCTCAATAAGCAACTTGCCCAGAAAGATTTCATAGTGGAGGGTCGAGTCCTTGGCTTTTGCAATCTCCTCCCCGGTTGCCATCCCGTTTATTATCTCGCAGGCTCTTTCGAACTGATCGGGACCCACGTACAGGTCAATGTCGCCGCACTCCCTCAGAAGTGGCTGAAGGTAGTTCCGGGCCACGCCTTGCCCCTTTAGCAATACAGACTCCACGCCGCCATCGCGAAGTGCGGATACCACTTTGGCTATGCAACGGTTAAGCTGGATGTGGGTGGCGGCAGTCTTGTGCACCAGTTCCATTGGTTGCGGGTTGCCGCACTGCCACCCGGCACTGATCAGGGCCGATATAATCATCGGCCGGGTCCGCTGCACTTTGGCTATCTTCCGGACACCGTCAAGGTCCTGAGGAAGGGTAGCCGGCGTGTCCCATAGGGCAGAACGCAGCAGACTCAGATACTCCTCCTGAGCAGAGGTTATTCGAGCATGCCGTTCTCCTGCCATATAATTATCATTTTCCGGACATCCTCGCGAGCCTTCTCTTCACTGACCTCGTACTTGTCGGTTAACAAATTGGTGAGGTCATCTTCCGTGAAATCCCGTCCATTCACCTGCTCCCAGAGATAGGCGGCAGATTCATTGAGAGAGAGCATTTTGTCAAAGTTGACCAGGGCGAGGCCTTCGCCAACAACTATGTGGTTTCCGCAGATGGTGCGAAGTGTGAATCCTTCTTTAATTTTCATATAATAATCTCCTTAATTGTCTAAACCGTCTGTAAAATGCAAGTAAGTATCTTCTGGCGGGTTTGAGTTTGCCCCAGATAACCCCCTTTGTTGGCTTGTGGCCGTTTACGGTGATTACCGTGCCAAGTATGTCGCTCTTTTTGCATGGTTCTGTGCCGACCAGATTGCCATCCCCCATCAGGGTGAGTCTGTCGCCATCAACCGCAATCACCCGGTGCAACACATAGCGTGTGTCGGGAAGATGCGCCAGCACAATGTCTCCAACCTCTATCTCCGGCAGCTTGCGGAGCGTTACACTGTCTTTGCCTCCAATAATGAATGGCAGCATACTGTTCCCCAGCGGTGTAAGCTGTACGTCGCGCCCTTCTTGCAGCAAGGTTCCTACCTCTGCCAGCATTATCTCGTTGGGGATGACCTTTTTATCCATGGATTGTCTTGAATGAGAGTTGGGCGGCTGCCTCGTCGGGCAGGCATTCCAGATGATAGAACGCCGTGCCGGAGGCAAGGATCTCCATAGTGCTATGCCAGCCGTCGGCAAGTTTCTTGAGCGGGCGGAACGACGATGCGGAGCCCATAAGCGTTGCGTATGCCTGGATGGGATTAAGCCTGCGGATGCTGTTGTGTGGCGCCTGGCTCAACTGCACTATTGCGCCGATAGGAGCATCCATAGCCTTATAGCAAGGGGTCTTGCCGCTCCACGGACTGCCGTACACGCGGGCTATGCCGTCATCTCCGACCCGGATGACAGGGTTGTCGTCGTTGAGCAGGACGCTGCCGGGTATATGGTTGAGCCACAAGCGGGTGTGTGTGCTCTTGCCGGTGCCGCTCTTGCCCAGGAACATGTAACCTTTGCCGTCATTCACTATTACGGAGGAGTGCATCTCCAGCGTATTCTTGCAGGCTGATGAGAAGGCGAAAAGGAACATCAGGGAGTTGTCAATCGCAAAGCGGTCCTGAGTAGACTTGAGTTCCATCCTGGCTCTTGTGAAATCGGAATCCACCTGCATTTCGCCCGCAACGGGCTTGCCGGGGAGGGGTTGTGTCTCTATGCGGTAATATCCATCTTCCGTGGTGTAAATGGCAATTACCGGAAAACCCGGTTCATCGGGGGTTTTGTAAAGCAGAGTGCGCGGAACCTCGGGCAGTTCAGAAACCACCTCAAGAGAAAACAAGATGTCACCATCGGCCTCCTGCACCCTGAAAGGTTGCAGGTTAGACGGCTCGTTTGGGATGCCTTCTGTGGTAAAAAAGAAGTCCGCTACTCGATATGTCCTCAGGTCAGCCATATAATCTTATAATCTACAAATATACAAAAAATAATCTATTTGAATTTTAAGCCCATATTATATAGTATAAAGCCGTAGATGTCAGCCTGCTCCTCCAAAACTTTGGCAAGGGGCTTGCCTCCTCCATGGCCCGCCTTGGTGTCGATTCGTATCAGCACCGGAGCGTTGCCGCCCTGGCACTCCTGCAGGGTCGCGGCAAACTTGAATGAGTGGGCCGGAACCACCCGGTCATCGTGATCGGCGGTGGTCACCAGGGTGGCGGGGTAGGCAGTGCCGGGCTTGAGATTGTGAAGCGGAGAGTAGCCGCGGAGGTATTCAAACATCTCTTTCGAGTCCTCGCTGGTGCCATAGTCGCTGGCCCAGTTCCAGCCGATTGTGAATTTATGGTAGCGGAGCATATCCATCACACCCACCTGAGGGATGGCTACTGCGAACAAATCGGGCCGCTGAGTCATACATGCCCCCACCAGCAGGCCGCCGTTGGAGCCGCCTACGATTGCCAGCCTCTCCCTGCAGGTATACCCTTCGCGGATGAGCCATTCTGCCGCACCTATAAAATCGTCGAACACATTCTGCTTCTGCATCTTTGTGCCGGCCAGATGCCACTCTTCACCATATTCGCTGCCGCCCCTGAGCGTCACCTGGGCATATATTCCGCCACTCTCCAGGAACGGAATCCGGGAGGCGGAGAAACCGGGCTTGAGGGATATGTTGAATCCGCCATACCCATAGAGGTAAACGGGGTTCTTGCCACTCTTCTTAAGCCCTTTCTTGTATGTAAGGAACATAGGGATCCGGGTGCCGTCCTTGCTCTGGAAAAATACCTGCTCAGAGGTGTATTCGTCCTGCTTGAATTTTACCTTGGGGGCGGCGTAGAGGGTGCTCTGGTCTTTATCCAGATCGTAGCTGAATATTGTGCCGGGGACGGTGAAAGATGTGAAAGTGTAGAAGCACTCAGGATCCTTCTCGTTCCCGTAGAAGTTCACGCTGCCGACGGTGGGCAGTTGTATTTCATGTTTCAGCTTGCCCTCCAGGGTATAGAGGTATGCATGGTCGGAGGCATCTTTCTGATAGGTGAGTATAAGCTTTTGGTTGATGACCTCTGCCGCAGATAGTACATTCTCCTGCTCCGGAATCAGCTCCTGCCAGTTATCTATGCCGGGATAGCGGATATCGGCGGTTACGACACGCCCCTTGGGGGCCTTATAATTGGTGAAAATCCAGATGTGTTCGCCGTCATCGTATATGGGACTGTATTGATAATCCATATCCGTCGTCATCTGGATAAACTGCGAGTCCGGATTGCGGAGGTCTCGCACGAACAGGTTGTTGCCTGCGCCGGCGCCCTCTTCAAACAGATACATCAGGGTCTCTGCCTCGTTCACGCCGCAGATGTAGAATCGCATGGGGTAGGCGGCGTTCTGATAGAAGAGCTTGTCTTCGCTCTGGGGGGTGCCTACCTTGTGATAGTATATCTTGTGCCCCGAGTTCACGTTGGAGAATTCGTGGCCCTGGGTGGGTGCGTCGTAGGCGCTGTAGTAGAAGCCGTCACCACGCCATGCAGCCCCGGTGAACTTTGCCCATTCGATATGGTCGTCGGTGAGCCGGCCGGTGGCCAGGTCAATCACAAACAGCTCTTCCCAGTCGCTGCCGCTGCGCGATATGGCGTATGCGGCCCACTTGCCGTTGTTGGAGAAATAGACCCCTTTCAAGGCCACGGTCCCGTCTTCGCTCAGTTTATTGGGGTCAAGGAATACGCGCGGCTCGCCGCCAAGATTGTCCATCACATAGAGCACGCTCTGGTTCTGGAGGCCGTCGTTCTTATAGAAGTACCATTTTCCGTTGTGCCTGGCAGGTGCCGATATCTTTTCGTAGTTTGCCAGTTCCGTGAGGCGCTTGAGAAGCTTTGAACGGAAGGGGATCCTTTTCAGATAGGCGTCCGTCACTTCATTCTCAGCCTTTACCCAGGCGGCGGTCTGTTCGCTCCGGTCGTCTTCCATCCAGCGATACGGGTCGGCTACCTTTTCTCCAAAATAATCATCTACAGTGCCGTCTTTGGCGGCTTTTGGGTACTGCAGCCCCTGTGCGGACATAGCAGTGGTGGCTAATGATGCCATTGCAATAAGTATCAGTCGTTTCATAGATTTCAATATCATGCGCAAGGAGGCGCAATCCTGCCAAAGGTAGCAAAAACGGATTGATTTATATCAATCTTATGGCATTGATGTTGCGTCCGCATTCCGTCCCTTCCCGGCGGGCGGAGTAAAGGGCAGGGGTTGTGTAAGTGTCTGTCCCGCACAATTGGATGTTGGCAGGGGCGACGCCGGAGCGGCAGAGAAGGATGCGGTTGGCGGCAAATAGGTCTATGTGATGGCCGCCGGACATCGCTTTCCCGTCACCTGAACCGCGGAAGGTATGGATTTCGTCCATCGGAAAGCCGGCATCGCGGAACCGCTCCACAACCTCTTCTCCCACCTGGAAACTGTCGGGACCTATGGCGGGACCTATCAGCGCACAGAGGTTTTCTGCCTTGCAGCCGAACCGGGAATTCATCTCTGCAATGGTTTTCTCAACGATGTCAAGTACCGTTCCCCTCCATCCGGCGTGTACGGCGGCAACAACCCTCATGGAAGAGTCATAAAGCAGTATCGGTACGCAGTCGGCGGTGCGCACGCCAATCGCCACCCCAGGCAGTGCTGTGATAAAGGCATCGTACCCTTCCAGCTCTTCACGGGTCATGCCAGGCCTGTCAATTAACGCAATCCTGCAGTCGTGGACCTGATGCCCCTGAATCACCGGATAGGGCAGAGGGGCCTGCCTGCCGGCGGTGAAGGCCTCCACGCCGTCTCCGAGATTGTATGTAATCAGATTATTTTCCATGCGGGCGTAAATGACAAACTGCAGCAAATATAACCACTCTACTGCAGATTATTTTTACATTTGTATGAAACTGATACATCATATGAAAAGAATATTGACAATATTTTTGGCAACAGCCGTGGCTGGCCTTGTTGCCGGTTGCAAGCAAAACAAGGAGACCGTTATGAATAATATCGATAAGCAGTGCGTTGAGAAAACGGTGAAGGCTTTATGTGACAAATATGCCGGTATCGACGGCGTAGCAGAGCGTGCAGGACGGGGAGTTGAGCAGGCGGCGGCCCTCTGGGCCATGGCCGATGGCACCCCGGCTGAGTTTGAGGCTTTCTGCATGGAGAATTTTGTGGCTGACCCGGGAGAGCGGGCACGTATGGCTGCGCAACTGGAGCAGAACCTTGAGAGCCTGTTGGGTTGCTTCAACAAGATGACGGTGGACCTGAACCTGCCCATTCATGTGGATGGGCCTGAACCGACCCCCCTTGATGAACTGTTTGGCGCTTACAGCCCCTCTGCCCACTTCAACGACGATATGTTCGAGCAGAAGATCGCTTTCATCGTGGTTTTGAACTTCCCTTTCTACACGCTGGAAGAGAAGAATACCCTGGGTAAAGAGTGGAGCCGCCAGGAGTGGGCATACGCCCGCCTGGGCGACATTTTCACGGCCCGTGTGCCTGCGGACTGCCTTCAGGCGCTATCGGCTCAATTGTCTGCCGCCGACAATTACATCGCTAACTACAACATACAGATGGGGCATCTGCTGGACGATAAAGGCGGGCATATCTTCCCTGACATGTCTTTAATCAGTCACTGGGGTCTGCGTGATGAACTTAAGACCCACTATAATGATGGTGACGAGGGGCTGGCCAAGCAGCGGATGATTTATCAGGTGATGTGCCGCATCATCGACCAGAGCATTCCCCAGTGTGTTATCAATAACCCGGAATATGACTGGAACCCATATTCCAACGCAGTTGCAAAGGATGGCAAGGAGGTCAATGCTGAGCCCGAGCCGGACACCCGGTACCAGTATTTCCTGAATAATTTCAATGCCATGCGGCAGCTGGACCGCTATAATCCGCGCTATCCCACCGCCATCGTCCGCGCCTTTGAAGAGGATATGGAGGTCAGCTTTGATGAAATAGAGAAACTTTTCGATAATTTCTGCAGCTCGCCGCAGGTCGGGGAGGTGGCAAAGCTCATCGAGCAGCGGATGGGGCGCAAACTGGAGCCGTTCGATATCTGGTACGACGGTTTCAAGAGCCGCAGCACGCTTAATGAAGATGACCTGTCGGAGCAGACGCGGCGCCTCTATCCAGATCGCGAAGCCTTCGCAACTAAGGGCATGCCGCTGATTCTGAATCAGTTGGGCTTCAGCCAGGCTAAAAATGATTTTATCTGTTCTCACATTACTGTAGATCCGTCACGCGGTGCCGGCCATGCCTGGGAATCGGCTATGAAGTGCGACAATGCCCGCCTGCGGACCCGCATCGGCAAGGACGGTATGGACTATAAGGGTTACAATATCGCGGTGCACGAATTCGGTCACAACGTGGAGCAGACAATCACCCTGCACGATGTGGATCATTACGTGATGAGCGGTGTGCCCAATACTGCCTTTACGGAGGCTCTCGCGTTTGTGTTCCAGGTACGTGATCTCGACTTCCTGGGTTATAAGAACGACGACCCTACCAGCGACGCGATGTTTACGCTGGACATCTTCTGGAGCTGTTATGAGATAATGGGTGTGGCCCTTGTGGATATGTATAGCTGGCGCTGGCTGTATGACCACCCGGAAGCTACTGCTGCACAGCTCAAGGAGCAGGTTATCAAAACTGCCCGGGATGTCTGGAACAAATATTACGCGCAATATCTCGGTGAAGAGAATTCTCCCATCCTGGCCATCTACAGCCATATGATTGACGTGCCGCTATACCTGGCCAACTATCCTTACGGACATATTATCCAGTTCCAGCTGGAGCAGCAGCTCAAAGGGAAATCTGTGGCTAAAGAGATTGAGCGCATCTATCCCGCAGGCCGCCTGACCCCGCAGCACTGGATGCGTCACGCCGTTGGGAGCGAAGTCTCCACCCAGCCTCTGCTGGACGCAGCTTCTGAGGCTCTGAAAACGCTGGCAGCTCCCGTTACCGGACAGGGAAAGTAAAGTAGGTATCGGGGTAGGGCTCGTCTTTCAGGGTGAAGTGCCACCACTCGCTGTCGAGCGTCTTGAAGCCGTGGCGGACCATGGCGTCGCGCAGTATCATGCGGTTGGCAAACTGCTCATCTGTAATGCCTCGGTAATCCGGATGGCTCTCTTCTCCAAACCAGTCGAATGTGCCGCCCATGTCGACCTCTTTCTCCGTATTCATGTCAAAGAGGGTCAAATCTACGGTTGAGCCCCGGGTATGGCCCGATTTCTCCATTATGTACTCCAGCTCAAACAGGCGGCTCTTGTCCACGTCGGGATAGAAATAACGCTTCATCAGGGTGTCGGGGACGTTCGCAGCCCAGCGTACAAAATGGTCCACTGCGCACTGGGGGCGGTAGGCATCGAAGATCTTGAGCCTGTATCCAAGCTTTATCACATCATCGCTGACTGCCTTGAGGCTGTCTGCAGCGGGCCTGGTAAGCCATGCGGTAGGTGCCAGATAACCGTCTATGCGCTCACCTACAAAGTTGTAGGTGCTGTAATAACGTATCTCCAAGATGGCATCGGGGACGACATCGGTGATTGGGACAAAGTTGCTGGAGTCCTCCAGAGGATTGACGGGCTTCTTGCAGGAACCTGTGCTTAACATGCATAGCATCAAGGCGATGATGCTGATAGAAACGTTTCTGGTAGCTTTCATACATTCATTATTATGACTCAAATATACTTAAAAACGTCATATTTTGTATTATTTTTGCATATGTAAACCTAATCAGTATACGGATAACACGGCCATTATTATCGGTTTATTATAATCAATCAAACAACTCACTTCCATGAAAAAGTATCTCTTAATTCTTGTATGCCTTGTTTATTCATATTTTGCTGTTGCACAAGAATCCAAGTTTCAGCAGAGACTTGAAGTGGTAACGGTTTCCATTCAGGAAGGAGATGACGACAGCATGATGAGTGCCCGGGAGGACATGGGGGTTTTCAATATTCCGATAGACGGTGAGAACCATTACTACCTCTCGGTAGGGCATCTGGGGATTGGTGATGACATCATCCAATTCAATGTCGATCCACTCTTTGAGCTTTTCATTCCCATTGGCGATACCCTTGCAGAGTCTATGGATTCCCTGAAAGAACTGCAGTCTTTGTTCAAAGGGCCCAAGGGCGGGAGCATCGAGACAGAAGGCTGCCTTGCTTTTGCTTTCCCTAACGAAAATCTTGAGAAAGTTACTGTGACCTACCAGAAAGTGCTGCTGACCAAAATGCTTGCCTTCAGCGTGGAGCGTGAGGGTTATGTCAGGTCGACGCACATCCCCAGGAGTCAGATCAACTCCCTGATAAGCAGCCTGAAATTATATCGTAAACTCCACCCGAAAGAGATTTGATCCTTTGGGGGTATCAGTTGGCGGCAATATACATTGAAGGTTTGAGCAGGGAAGGGAAGTCGCGGCCGATCAGGTGAGCCGCGTAAATGTAGCCATCCTTAAAACAAGTGATTAAATAAAATGAAGACCGATTTTAACCGATTGCTTCTGGCTTTTCTGCTGCTGTGCATCTCTTTGAACTCATTTGCGCAGGAGTCATGTGTACCGTATATCCCTCAGGACTGCATGCCGGACGTGGTCAAGTGTGTTCCGGCTCCGCCGTCAGATCCCAGCACTGACTTTGACCACGATATTCTACGCTATATGTGGGGCAAGCAGCAGCGCAAGGACACTGCCCGTCTGGAGATGGCTGTAAGGGATGCGATTTGGAATATGGATACTACTCTGGTGATTTTGGGGGAGTTTTTTGGCCTCAAGGTGTCTAAGACCGCTACCCCGGCCATTTATGAGGTCCTAACCAGGGGGACAAAAACTATTGAGGATATTCGTTTCAGGCCCAAGGCGCATTATTTCCGCATCCGGCCGTTCGCATATTTCCAGGAGCCCTCTATCTTCCCGCAGGACGATGAGTGGCTGGCCACGGAGGGGTCTTACCCTTCTGGGCACACTATCCGCGCATGGGCGTGTGCTCTGCTTATGGCGCAGATTAATCCATCTTGTGCGGAGGCGGTGTTTGGCCGTGCCTGGCTTTCTGGGGAGAGTCGCGTTATCTCTGGCTGTCACTGGCAGAGTGATGTGGATGCCAGCCGTCCTGTGGCGAGCATCGGTTTTGCTTATCTGCAGTCATCTGAAGAGTTTCAGCGTGAAATGGCTGCGGCACAGAAGGAATTCAAGTTACTGACTGGCTGCCCGGCTTTTGCTCACTAGTATCACGCCGCCTATAATTGCGGCTGCGGCTATTATTTTCTGCCAGGTGAGTTGGTCTATTCCGGTTGATATGCTCACTACGGTTGCTATTATTGGGGAGAGGTAGTTGTACATGCTCACCAATGTAGGGCGGATGTATTTCTGCCCATATGGAATCAGGTAGTATGCTATGAATGTGGCGAATACTATCAGGTATCCTATCTCCCAGCGCACGGTTGCCGGTATTGCGGCGTAGTCCATTGTGAAGAGTCTTCTGGCTGAGAAGGGGAGGGCGTATATCAGTGAGAACAGGAATACCCATTTCATGAATGTGACTACGCTGTATTTTGATACCAACGGCCGGAAGATTCCCAGATACATGGAGAATGTTATGCTGTTTAGCAGCAGCATTACTACTCCCAGCGGGGTGGTGGCTGAGGCGCCTCCCGCATGTACTGAATGGAATATCAGGAACAGTACTCCGGCAAGTGCAATGGCGACTCCTCCTGCTTTTTTGCCGGTGATTGGTTCGCCCACAAAGAAGTAGGCGGTTATCATGGTGAACATGGGTCCCAGTGTGCCCAAGATTGCGGAATCGATGGCTGTGGCCATGGTGATTCCTATCAGGAAGGTGACTTGTGTCAGAAAGAATCCCAGCAATGATGCGAGCGCAATTCGCCACATGTCGCCTTTTTTTACGGGCTCTTTTGGCATAAAGAGTGACAGGATCCAGAAGATTGCAGATGCTCCGATGGCTCTGAATGTGAACAGCACGATGGGGGCTACCGCCCCGGAATTGGCGATGTCTTTGCACAGCACCACATTCAATCCGAATATGATGTATGCCGCCGCTATCGACAGGTGCCCTTTTAACTTGTCCGATGCCATAACGCGGCAAAGATAACAATATGCGGCGCAGGATAATATATTTCACTCTATAACTTCACCGACGCCATCGCCTGGAACAGGTGGCGGGACGCAGTAGCGGGTATTTCGGTACAGAGGGTGTAACCGACCTGCAGCCGCAGATGGCTCCATGGCCAGCAATCCAGCCCGGCCATATAAAGCACAGAAGAGGCGCCGCCTGCAGTCAACCTGTCGTAGCGCAGCACAGGCCTCAGTTTAATCTGTGACTGCAACGGCAGCCAATATCCCGCCACCGCATAAAAACCGTCGGTGGTGGTCACAGCGCCGCCGGCTTCAACATCGGCACGGACATATTCGCTGCGTATGGTCAGCGCATCGCTTTTATATTCCCCGCCAAAGGAGAAACGGTTGTTGGCGGCGTCTGGGTTGGTCCCGTCATCATATGTTCCCCTTATCAGAGATGCAGAAAGTACCAGATCCTTCAGAAACGGATGTATGTCAAAACGGGCTATTATATCCTTGGAGAGGTTGTCATCCTTGCGGTTGATGCCGCAGCCGTTGAAAACACCCACGTTATAGTTCAGCAGCATGTAATCCTCTTCCATCCCGATGAAGCCACCGTACAGCATCACGCCAATGTCACGACCATTTGTCCGGTTGCCGGGCAGAATGTCAGAATAGCCTGAGAGGCGACTGATGACCTGCGCATAGTCGATGCCCTCTTTTTTCAAAAGATGATACTGGCTCTCTAGTGTGAACGGCGTCTTGAACTGCCCTATTTCTATGTTGATATACTTGTTGAACTTGCACTTCATCAACGCATCCAGCACCCTCACCGAGCCTCCGGCAAACTCGCTCTGGAGCTTGAACTCCAGATAGTCGGTTACACAGCCCTTGAGGTCCAGCCTGGCGTTGCGGATAAAGAAAGTGTTTGTTTCTGAAGGCGAGTACGAATACTGACTGCTGATAAAACCGTTTACAGACCAGTCGACCGGAATCTTTGGTCTGGTCTCCTGGGCCACTGCCACAGGGGCTATCAGGGCGAGCATTGTCGCTGCAATTAATAATTGGAGGGTTCTTTTCATATATTACATCACGCCAAGTTTGCCTGCAAATATCAATACGGTATACCCAAGCACCAGGCCTATTGCGCCCATTATGATGCCTATCTTGATCATATCTTTCTGCGCAATGTAGCCGGTGGCGTGCGCAAGCGCGTTAGGTGGCGTAGATATAGGCAGAATCATTGCCAGCGAAGAGCCAAGGGCTACGCCGATAAGCAGTGTGGAAACGCCGCCGTAGGGCGCCAGATTGGCTGCGGCGGACATACCCGCCAAGGCGAGAATGGGAAGCAGCAGGTTGGCGGTAGCGGTATGTGAGATAAAGTTTGCCAGCAGATAGCATATCAGCCCAGAGGCAACAATCATAAGCACGGGAGACCACTGGTTGAACGGAATAGATTCTACAAGATGTCTGGCCAGGCCGCTGTCCTGCAGCGCCACTCCCAGCGCAAAACCGCCGGCCACCATCCAGAGCACCGACCAGTTGATTTCAGAAAGGTCATAACGATTCACTATGCCGGTGACACAAAAAACACCCACGGGAAGCATCGCCACCGTATTGGCATCAACCCCGGTCCACTGGTCGGTCATCCATAGCAGCACCGTCACCGCAAAAGTCACATAAACGGTAACTTCTTGCCAGTGAGATAATGTCTGCTCGTGTTCCTGCTCTATCTTAAGTTCTATCTGTTTCTGTGTGAACGGAAAGAAATGCTTTATTACCAGCCACGAAATGAACAGCAGTACCAGCGTGAACGGCAACAACAGCATCATCCAGTCGCCGAAACTGATGCCCAGATTCATTCCGTCGGGATCATTCAGAAACTTGAGGGCAATGGCATTGGGCGGAGTGCCGATCGGTGTCGCTATCCCGCCGATGTTTGCGCCAACCGGGATTGCCATCGCCAGCGCCATCTTACCCTTGCCGTTAGCGGGCAGCGAACGCAGCACCGGGGCCAGGAAGGTGAGCATCATTGCAGCCGTAGCGGTATTGGATAGGAACATGGAGAAAAGGCCGGTGACCAGTATAAAGCCCAGCAGGACATTCTCGGATTTGGTGCCGAACGGCTTCAGGAGAATTTTGGCCAGTTTGATGTCCAGGCCTGACTTGGTGGCGGCCAGTGCCAGCATAAAGCCTCCTATAAAGAGCATTATGATGGGGTCTGCAAAGCAGGCCATTATCTTGCGACTGGACAGCAGCGTTCCGAACAGAGGATTATCCTTATGAATTAGAAAGCTGAGACTGTTGTCGCTGGTGATAAACAACAGTACCACAATTATGGCCACGGATGTTCCCCAGGACGGGATACCCTCCGTAATCCACATAATGGCTGCAAAGACGAACAACGCTATTACGCGTCTTTCTACTATTGTCAAGCCGTCCAGTCCGAAGGCCTGAAGCGGCAGACACAGAACAATAACTGCGGCCAGAATACCGGCCAGTACTTTAAGGTACTTGCACGCAAGCGGATGCAATTGTTGCCGCTGCTTTTTCTGCTGATCCTTCTGCTGGACCAGCTCAAAACCCAGAAATGATTTTAACATATTATTTTGAATTACTTACCCATCCCTCGGGGTAAAATAAAACATCGAACCGGGGCAGGTCTTCTGGCTTATCTCACAGGTTCGGAACCTTCCCGGCCTTGGGCGGCCAGTGGCGTTTGTTGCAGAGGGCTCGATGCCTCTGCTCATCCGAATCCGAATATCTGAGAAATACAGCAGCGGGACTGTCCGGGATTCTCACCCGTGTTCCCTTTTAAATCTGAGTTCACAGATACCTCGATTCCGGCGCAAAAGTATATCATTTTTGCTACCGATGTATCTTTTATTTTCTATTCTTCATTATTGCCTTTTGTTCAGGCAGTTGCAACCACACCAACGGGTGGTAGCATTGCGCCTAAGGCTCCGGCGGCTGCAATGCTTGAAGGCAATCGCGGGCTTTTCTGACCGGCTGAACACCGGTCAGAAAAGTACGCTTCCGCCCCGCGCCCCCATCCTCTTCGCCAAAGCGGCCATAGATGAAAGCCGCTGTGCCGTGGGGCGCAGAATAACAGGAGGTCATTTCGCTTCCTTGCGGTTTTTTCCCCATTCCAGAAGGACGGTTTCAATCTTACGTTTGGGAATATTACACTTTTCCAAGCGACTTCCCAGCCCTGGACATGGAGCGGATGATGTTCGTGGCCCAAAAGACTATATGTTTCAGTTAACACAGTGAGAACCCACAATCTTGAAGTCGCAAAATGCGACCTCAAATTGGCAAACCAGAGAAAGGTACACTGGTGATTTTTACGAAATTCATAAATTATTTTACGAATAACATAAAATTGGCATTATCTTTGTCTTTTGGTATCGCAAATCAAAATGGCAACGATATGAACAATTCAACTCAAAAAAGTATCAGGGGGCTCTCTATCGCCATCCTTGTGATAGGGGGCTTGACGCTTATCTACACCTATTTTCAGATGGTTTCTCAGTTATGGCTCAACAACTTTATTACTCCAATTGTCTGGAATCCTGAGATTAAGGGGTGGCAGATATTCATCCTCGCAGCGCGCTATGTCGGCGTTACGCTTCTTTTTGTGCTGTGCTGCATTTTTCTCTGTCGCATTAACAAGGGGCTTAAGGAGGGGGAGTTTTTCCCTAAATCAAACATTTCCCTTATCCGCTGGACTGCACTTGTCGCTGCGCTTCTCGCCTTTGTCCACTCTAATTATAACGCTGTGGTTAAGGGTGAATCTGAATTTATGCTGGATTCAAATACAATCCTGATTCCGCTCATCGTCCTTCTCTTTGCCGGGCTCTATAAAATGGCATATCTGGCAGCAAAAGACAGCAAGCTCGCGATATGATTACCGTCAATCTTGATAAAATGCTCTGTGAGCGGCACATGAAACTCTCGGAGCTCTCTGAACAGATTGGAATATCAATGACCAATCTTTCTCTGCTCAAGACGGGGAAGGGGCGTGCCATCCGCTTTACCACTCTCAATAAACTCTGCAAAGTGCTGGAGTGTCTCCCGGGGGATATTCTGAATTACCAACCCGATCCTGACGGAGTGGATATGGAAGAGGATATTTATTCTGATTGAGGGGATAAATGACTATCTTGCCAAAGTTAATTGTAACACATTGTCGTAATTTATGAATCTTACAGAAGCTATATATGCCCGCCACTCTGTGCGGAGGTACGTTGACAGGCCGATAGAGGCTGAGAAATTGGAGGCTCTCCGCAAGGCTGTGGAGGAGGCTAATTCTGCCAGCGGGCTCAATATTCAGCTGGTGGTGGATGAGCCAAAGTCTTTCAACGGCATGTTTATCACTACCTACGGGCAGTTTTCCGGAGTGAAGAATTATCTGGTGATGGCTGCTCCAAAAGGGAAGGAGTGGGAAGAGAAGGTTGGGTACTATGGTGAGAAGCTGGTGCTTCTGGCGCAGACGCTGGGGTTGAATTCTTGTTGGGTGGGTCTTACATACAAGAAGGTGCCATCGGCGTTCAATCTCAGAAATAGTGATGTCATTCACTGCGAGATAGCTCTTGGCTACGGTGAGAATCAGGGGCGGCAGCATCCCCTGAAGCCGGCTGAGAGGTTTTATGAGGCAGAGGGGGAGGTGCCGGAGTGGTTCCGGTCGGGTTTGGAGGCGGCTTTGATGGCCCCCACCGCCGTGAACCAGCAGAAGTTCAAGTTTATTCTTCACGAAGGGGGGAAGGTTGAGGTCAAGACGTTCTTCTCTCCGTGGGGCTACACCATTATCGATCTGGGTATAGTCAAGTATCACTTTGAGGTGGGTGCCGGGAAGGAGAATTTTGAGTGGATATAATCATATGGCAGGGGTTAATCCGGTTTCTTTGCGCCTTTTAAGTCAGCAGCTCGCCGCTCCGCAGTTCAAAGACCCCGCGGATGTTGTGTCGTGGTTCGGTGCCATGCAGGCTCAGGACTACAAGGGGATGCGATGGGCAGTGGCGATGCGTACAAAGCGTCCGTCTTTCGGAGCTTTTGAGGAATCGTTTAACGAAGGACGGATAATCAGGACTCATCTGCAACGCACCACATGGCAACTTGTTGCACGCGAGGATTATCACTGGATGTTGGAGTTGTGCCGGTCCAAGGCTCTCACAGGGCTGCGCGGCTGGATGCATTCCAACGGGATTGATATCCCGGATGATGAGAAATGGCGGATACAGGAGTTGTTGGCGGAGATTGTGGCAGGAAGGCGGTGTGTCTTTAAAGAGGATATTGCGAGAGCATTAGAAGAGAGGGGTGTCTGTATGACAGACCAGCGGCTGTCGTATCATCTAAGACTAGCAGAGTATGACGGACTGTTGTGCTCGGGGGATCTTCATCCGACAAAGAGAACGCTGGCGCTGGTTTCTGAGAAGATAGGCTCGCCTGTGCGGATGGATCGTGATGAGTCGCTGGGGCTGCTTGCACGTAAGTATTTCCGAAGTCACGGGCCGGCGACGCTGGAGGATTTTGTCTGGTGGTCTGGGCTGAATAAAAATGATTGCCGGCGGGGGATTGCTCTGATGGGCGAAGAAATTGTACCCATCAAGATTGATGGGCAGGAGTTTTTTATACACGCAGATGCTCGCACAAGGGGTTTCCGGAGTGGGAGAGTGCTGTTGCTTCCGCCCTTTGACGAGTATCTCATAGGTTATAAGAGCCGCCACGTCGTTCTCCATCCCGATCACTCACATAAAGCACACAATAACTCCGGTATATTCTACCCGGTGGTTGCACTTGACGGAGAGATAGTTGGTAACTGGCGTCCGTCAGAGGCGGATTGCGGCGTGACTATCTTCAAAGAGGGTGTACGGCTGCCAGAAAGGGCGTTGGAAAAGGAGAGGGGGCGGTGGTTGTTAGGCTAGGGCGGGATTGTGCTAAAGTGCAGTATTGCATGACGGCCATAGAGGCAAAAGAAAAAGGGAGACCTCGAAGAGTCTCCCAATAAATCTTGCCCCGAGACAACGCAACGGAACTACTTCAAAAAGCGAGGGATAGCCAGCGGGGACTTTTGCACTAAACCTTACCCATCCTGCTTGCGGATTATTGTCTCATGGCAAAGGTTTAAATTGTTTTTTATCCTGCATAATAATATGTTGGCTGGATGGCGTCGTATGGCTATTTTTCCAAAAGGGTTTGGTATAAAGAGTCAAGCGCCTCAATCCGGCTTTGAAGTGAAGGCATATCTTTTCTGGCTAGCAGGTTAACATAGTAGGGTATATTGTCTACAATCAATTCTCGTGATACCAAACGATATAGATTCTTACAAGGATAAGAGTTGAACCACATTTTAAATAGCCGTTGACGGGCTGCCTGTCGCCCATCGTGTGTATCGCAGATATAAACGATGGACATGTTTGTCATTCTGAAAAATTCCTCCAAAATAGCGACTATCGTTTTGTGGATATTGATGTCAAGTGTGTGAGGAGGCCCATCTCTGTTTGTGATGAAGAACTGGTATATCATCCCGTCATCGCTTAGCATATTGTCTTCTACGAATCCGACTTCGTATAACTGCCCCAAACGAGTGTAAAAAGTGAAGAAACGCCCGTTATCTGAACGGACGGCATACGGGGCAGTGCTGTTGATTGATTGTGCGGATAAATTAATCCTCATAATTGACTACCGATTTCAAACCCATCGCCTCCATCTCTTCCCGGGTAGCCTTGTTGCGTATGGCATCCTCCCACTTCTCGCGCAATTTGACGGCGCGTCTTACGGCGTCTTGCGCTTCTTCTTTTGTTTTGTACACTTTGCTCATACTATTACAGTTGTTTAATGCAAAGATATGCAAGAGTTGATAATAATCAAAAAAGAAAAGGGATTGTGCTCGGCAGCGGAGCTGCCTGCGCATTCCCATTCCGCTCGCCGCGGGGGCCCTTGCAAACTATGGCGATGGAAGCCACGAGCTTGCTCGTGGCGAATTTCTGTGAACGGCTGCCACTCGGAAAGCTAGCTTTCCAGATGGCAGCCGCACACAGAAAAGCCGGCTTGCGCCGGCTTCCATCGCTTAGTTTGCGGTGAGTGAGGGATTCGAACCCCCGGTACGTTGCCGTACACCTGTTTTCGAGGCAGGCTCCTTCAACCACTCGGACAACTCACCATTAGTATAA
>JAFXNQ010000032.1 GCA_017529425.1 Bacteroidales bacterium
CGGCAAAGTACTCAATACCGACCGCAGCTGGACCGTTACCACAGAGAAAATGGCACTCACCAACAACGCCTATTTCATGCACTGCCTGCCGGTTCGCCGCAACATGATAGTCAGTGACGATGTGATTGAGTCACCGCAGTCGCTGGTAATCCCAGAAGCTGCCAACCGCGTGGTCTCTGCCCAGACAGTACTGAAAGAAATACTCCTCTCGCTTTAAATGGAACATCTCAAAGTAATTAAGATAGGCGGCAACGTCATTGACAATCCCGAGGCGCTGGACGCTTTCCTGAAGAAGTTCGCCACAATTCCCGGAGTCAAGATACTGGTGCACGGGGGCGGCGCAATAGCCAGCCGCATGCTCAAGTCTATGGGCATCGAGCCGGTGATGATTGAAGGGAGGCGCGTTACCGACGCAGCCACGCTGGATGTTGTTACAGCTGTGTACGCGGGTTTAATCAACAAGAATATAGTCGCCACTCTGCAGAAATACGGTTGCAACGCTGCCGGCCTTTCCGGGGCCGACTGCAACGCTATAGTATCCCGCAAGCGCCCGGCTAAGCCAGTCGATTATGGCTTTGTGGGCGATGTAGACAAGGTGAATGCAGCCTCTTTTGAGATATTTCTCGCAGCCGGAATCACCCCGGTAGTCTGCGCTATCAACCACGACGGACAGGGCACCCTGCTCAACACCAATGCCGATACCGTGGCGTCGAGCGTAGCGGTAGCCATGAGCAGCCTCTACGACACTGAACTGGTGATCTGTTTTGAGAAGAACGGCGTACTCTACGACAAAGATGACGACAATTCAGTAATCCCCCAGATTGACAAACCCCTCTTTGAACAGCTCAAAAGTGAAGGAAAGGTCAATGCCGGGATGCTCCCCAAACTCAAAAATGCATTTGATGCCATAGACGCCGGCGTAGGCAAGGTAGTCATCAAGAATTCAAACAATATTACAGACGATAACGGAACCACCATTGTTTAAGATGGAACATTATCATAATCTGGCCATCGAGCTGCTGCAGGCGATAATCCCCATACGTTCATACTCTTATGAAGAGGAGGAACGTGCTGCATACCTTGTGGAATGGCTCGTCGGTCATGGCATAAAAGCAGAGCGCATAGGCAACAACATCTGGGCAAAGCGGGTCTTTGATCCGGCAGCACCGACCCTTATGATGTGCGCCCACATAGACACCGTACAGGCTGCAGATTCATACACTTTTGACCCGATCAATCCTCCGTTGGACAAGGAGAAGATCCTTGGCCTGGGTAGCAACGACGACGGCGGCAGCCTGGTGAGCATGATCACCACATTCCTCTATTTCAAGGAGAAGGGCCGTTGCCCGGTGAACCTGCTGCTCCTGCTAAGTTGTGAAGAGGAACGTTCAGGAAACGGAGGGACACGGATGCTGGGGGAGTTCATCTCATCCCATGCCGATATGGCGATAATTGGCGAGCCTACGCGTATGAGGGCGACCATTGCAGAGAGCGGACTTCTGGTTCTGGATGGTATTGCCACCGGAAAGAGCGCCCACGCTGCACGGGCGGCAGAGGGCGAAAACGCGCTGTACAAGGCAATTGAAGATATAGAGAAATTAAGGGCATTCAAGTTTGACCGTGTATCCCCCACCCTTGGAGAGGTCAAACTGGTAGTGACCCAGATCAACTCCGGCAAGGCCCACAACGTGATTCCCGACAATTGCACCTTTGTTGTTGACATCCGTCCCAACGAGTACTATGACAACCACGAAATTGTGAGCATGCTGCAGAGGGAAGTCAGCAGCACTCTCACAGCCCGCAACTTTGCCAACCGGTCTAACGCCACCCCCAAGGACTCACCTCTCTACAAGACGGCCGGAAAACTTGAGATGGAGATGATTACATCCCCCACATGCTCCGATTGGATAAGCATGCCCATTCCGGCGATAAAGATAGGGCCCGGGGACTCCACCCGCTCACACAAAGCCGACGAATTCATATACAAGAGCGAAATCGCAAACGGTATTGACAAATACATTACCTTTGTAGAAAACATAGTACTCTAACCATGCAGACACTTTGGAACAAAGGAGTCGAGGCGGCACAGGCCGTTGAAGATTTCACCGTTGGCCGCGATCGCGAAATGGATATGAGGCTGGCAAAATACGATGTCCTTGGCAGCAAGGCACACATCGCCATGCTGGCCAGTGTCGGACTGCTGCCTAAAGATGAAGAGCAGCTGCTCCAGAAAGAACTCGACAACATCCTGGGACAGATAGACAAGGGTGAATTTGTGCTTGAGGATATCGCAGAAGACATCCATTCCCAGGTAGAGATATGCCTGACCCGCGCACTGGGCGACCTTGGCAAGAAGATCCACTCCGGGCGCAGCCGCAACGACCAGGTGCTGGTAGACCTCAAGCTCTATATGCGCGCCGAGCTGGAAGCGATCCGGGAGGCGGTATTGCAGCTCTTCAGCCAGTTCCAGAGCCTCTCAGAGAAGCATAAAGGAGTTATCCTGCCCGGTTACACACACGGTCAGATTGCCATGCCATCGTCGTTTGGAATGTGGTTCGGAGCATACGCAGAGAGCCTTTGCGACGATATGTATATGCTTGGCGCCGCATACAGGATCGTGAACCAGAATCCACTCGGGAGCGCGGCCGGCTACGGCAGTTCCTTCCCTCTGGACCGTACGCAGACAACCCGCACACTCGGCTTTGAAGACCTTAATTACAACAGCATAGCCGCTCAGATGAGCCGTGGCAAGAGCGAGCGTGCGCTCGCAGCCGCCCTTGGCTGCCTGGCATCCACATTAAATAAGTTTGCGGCAGACTGCTGCCTCTATATGAGCAGCAACTACCGCTTCATCTCCTTCCCCGACAGCCTGACAACCGGCAGCAGCATAATGCCGCACAAAAAGAATCCTGATGTATGGGAGATAATGCGCGGAAAGACCAATATGATTGCCTCTGCCGAGACCTCCATTGCCCAGCTCTCCGCCAACCTGCCCCACGGCTACCATCGCGACTTCCAACTGCTCAAGGAGATTATCTTCCCCGCGATAGACACCACCAAAGAGTGCCTGGCTATGTGCTGTTACATGCTCGACAACATATCCGTAAAGGAGACAATTGTGAGCGACAGCAATATGTACGACGACATGTTCACCGTTGAAGAGGTTAACAAAAAAGTACTCGAGGGGACTCCGTTCAGGGATGCTTACCGCGAAATCGGCATCGCCGTGAAGGAGGGTAAATTCTCCTATACCGGTGCAAAGACGGTAGAAGGGCTGCACCACACGCATCAGGGCAGCATCGGAAATCTATGTACAGAGCAGATCAGTCAAAAAATGAGCAGAGCAGCTCGTTGGTAACGGGATCGTACCATTCTGACTGATTGATTGTAAAGCTGCCATCCTTGACAGCTTGTACTTTACATTTATACTTGCGGCTCCATCCGCGGCAGATGCTGTTCAGGAATCCGGCATTAAGGTATGCATACACCACCGGGTTTACCACCAAACGGACGCGGTTCATCGGTTCTTTCTCAAGAATCTCGGCCAGGTGGCGCTCCAGGGCATCGTCAATCAGCGTGGTTGGTCCGATCTTACCAGTACCCTTGCAAGCCGGGCACACCTCCTGGGTCTCAACCTCTGTGGCGGGACGCACCCTCTGGCGGGTTATCTGCATCAGGCCAAACTTGGTAAGGGGAAGCACGGTATGACGGGCCCGATCCCCTTCCATGAGCTGCAACATATACTTATAGAGCTGATTGCGGTGCTCGACATCGTCCATATCGATAAAGTCGACAATCACGATTCCACCCATATCGCGCAGGCGCAACTGGCGGGCAATCTCTTCTGCAGCAATCATATTCACCTCAAGCGCGTTATCTTCCTGGGCATCGGCCTTGATACGGATACCGCTGTTGACGTCAATCACGTGCATCGCCTCGGTATGGTCAATCACCAGATAAGCTCCGCGTTTGAGTGACACCACCCTGCCAAAAGAGCCTTTGATCTGACGCGTTATGTCAAAATGGTCAAAGATATTCTGCTGGGCAGTGTAGTGGTGAACTATCTGCTCCTGGCCCGGGGATATCGTGGCAACGTAGGCGCAAACCTCGTCGAAGGTGGCCTTGTCGTTGACATATATATGCGAGAAATCGTCGTTCAGCAGGTCGCGGATAAGGGTATTGACTCTGCTGTTCTCGCGGAAGAGCAACTGAATGTCCTTACTCCTGGCCATCTTTTTCCAGGAACTCTCCCACTTGTTGATAAGCCCTTTGACCTCGGCATCCAGGATAGCGGCCCGTTTTCCCTCTGCCGCGGTGCGTATTATAGCTCCGTAGTTCTTGGGGAGAATACTGTAAATCAGACGGCTGAGGCGCGCCTTCTCCTCTTTTGAAGATATCTTCTGGGAGATGCTGACCTTATCTGAGAACGGCATCAGTACAATGTTGCGCCCTGCGATGGATATCTCCGCCGTCAGCCGCGAGCCCTTGGTTGAGATAGGCTCCTTGACAATCTGCACCATCACCGGCTGGCCTACATGCAGATGGTCCTGAATGTGACCCTCCTTCTCCAGAGGGTCGGCTATTGCGACCTTTTCAAAAAAGGTCGTATAGTTTTTGGAAATATTGATCTGCTTTACAAAGAAATCGAACGAGCGGAAGTTGATGCCAAGGTCCAGATAGTGGATAAAAGCCTCCTTGTCGTCGCCGATATCCACAAAGGCGGCATTGAGCGACGGCAGCAGTTTTTTAACCTTGCCCAGATAGACGTCGCCGACACAGTAGTTGGCCTTGGCCTCGCTCTCGTGGTCGTATTCTATAAGTCTCCCGCCCTGCGTCAGCGCAAGCTGGGCAGAGCCCTTGGAAACATTAATTATCAGATCCTTATCCATCGTAAAAAGGCTGACCTTTGGCCAGCCTTATATTACACATTAAAAAGATTATTTCTTTTTATGTCTGTTCTTGCGCAAACGTTTTTTACGTTTGTGCGTAGACATTTTATGTCTCTTTCTCTTTTTACCGCTAGGCATAGCTATTAAATTTTAAAGTAATTATTTCAGCTTCTTTACCTGATCAACAAAAGTCTTGGCCGGCTTGAAAGAGGGAATCTTGTGTGCCGGTATTGTGATGGTAACATTCTTGGAGATGTTGCGGGCAGCCTTCTCTGCGCGCTGCTTAACTACAAAACTGCCGAAACCGCGAAGATAAACGTTGTTGCCCTTTGCAAGAGAATCCTTTACACTGTCCATAAATGCTTCAACTACGTCCAGGACCAATACCTTCTCAAGACCTGTTGATTTAGCGATTTCGCTTACGATGTCTGCTTTAGTCATAATATATTCTATTCTTTTATTATATGATATTCACGGAGTTTGAGCGCATTAGCTCAAGTGGACTGCAAAAATAGACTTATTTTTTTATTTATCAAACAGATATCACATTTTTTTTATTTTTTCACTTTGGCACAATGATTGACCATTATAGTGCACTATATCCACTACTGACAATTTGACATAAAAATGAAAGACAACATATTTTTCTCCGGTGAAGATGTCGGTATGAACATCATTCCCGTCATGAACATCGACCCGGGCTACAAGCTTCAGGATGACCAGCTCCCGGAGGTACTGCCAATACTCCCGCTGCGCAACGCCGTGCTTTTTCCTGACACCGTGATACCGATTCCGGTGCGCAGGGAGAAGTCCATCCAACTGCTTAACGAAGCTTATAAATCCAACAAACTTATCGGTGCGGTGGCGCAGCGCGACCCCAAAACGGAGGACCCGCTGGGCGATGACCTGTTCCCTATCGGAACAATGGGGCGGATTGTGAAGATTATAGACTTGCCCAACGTGCCGGTAACCGCCATCATCCAGGGGGTGCGCCGCTTTGAGATAAAGTCGGTGGACATCACCTCTCCCTATCTTATGGCCACTGTGAACTATCTGCCGGATGACCTTTCGCAGGTATCCGATCCGGATATGAACACCATTGTAGACGGTATCAAGAGCGCTGCCCTGAGAATCATCAAACTGACGCACAGCGTATCCCAGGAGGCGGGCTATGCCATCCGTGACATAGAAGACAACGCCTTTCTGGTGAACTTTGTTGCCACCACGATAGATGTAGAGAATCCGCTGGAGAAGGTGCCGCTCCTGGGCGAGGGCAACATCAAGAAGCGCGCCACCTCCCTGCTGGCTCTGCTGGACAAACAGATAGAGATTCTCAAGATCCGGGAGGACATACAGAAGAAGGTGAAGGTGGAGATGGATCAGCAGCAGCGCGAGTATTACCTCAACAACCAGCTCAAAACCATCCAGGAGGAGCTTGGAATGACCGGTGCCGGAGAGGATGTGGATGCCTTGCGCAAGGCTGCGGAGGGGAAAAACTGGCCCGACTATGTGGCAGAAGCTTTTGAGAAGGAACTCCACAAGATGGAGAAGACCAACCCGAGTTCTCCCGACTATAACGTAATTTACTCATACCTGCAGTTTATGGTGGACCTCCCCTGGAGTGAGGCCACTGAGGACAACCTTGACCTCAAACACGCCCAGGAGGTACTGGATGCAGACCACTACGGCCTGGAAAAGGTCAAGGACCGCATAATAGAGTATCTGGCCGTGCTCAAACTGAAGGGCGACATGAAATCCCCCATACTGTGCCTCTACGGCCCTCCGGGCGTGGGCAAGACCTCACTGGGCAAGTCCATCGCCAAGGCGCTGGGACGTAAATACGGGAGGATTTCGCTGGGCGGCCTGCACGACGAATCCGAGATCCGCGGACACCGCCGCACCTACATCGGTGCAATGGCGGGGCGCATTATCCAAACCATCAAGAAGGCCGGCACTGTGAATCCGGTGATTGTATTGGACGAGGTGGACAAAGTGTTCAATGACTTCCACGGCGACCCCGCCAGCGCCCTGCTGGAGGTGCTTGACCCGGAACAGAACACCGCCTTCCACGACAACTATCTGGATTTAGATTACGACCTGAGCAAGGTGCTGTTCATCACCACCGCCAACAACATAGAGACCATCCACCCCGCCCTGCGAGACCGTATGGAGATGATTAATGTCTCCGGCTACCTGGCAGAGGAAAAGGTCTCTATCGCCAAGAATTATCTGCTCCCCAAGCAGCTGGAGATGCATGGCCTCACCGCAAAGGACCTCAAGTTGAACAAGGCTGCAATAGAGGAGATTATCAACAACTACACCCGCGAATCCGGGGTGCGCGGACTGGACAAGCAGATTGCCAAACTGTGCCGTATCACAGCCAAGAAAATTGCGCTGGGCGAGGAGCACGAAGTGACCCTCAAGCCGGAGCATGTTCGCGAGTACCTAGGCCTGCCCACCAACCATCACGACATGCAGAAGGGCAACGAGATGCCCGGTGTGGTAACAGGCCTGGCATGGACCGAGATGGGCGGAGAGATACTCTTCATAGAGTGCAGCATCAGCGACGGTCAGGGACACCTCTCCACCACCGGCAACCTGGGCGACGTAATGAAGGAGTCTGCCACCATCGCATTCCAATACCTCAAGGCTAATGCTGCCAGGATAGGGGTCGACCCCAAGGTATTCCACGACAAGGACTTCCACATCCACGTCCCGGAGGGTGCGATTCCCAAAGACGGACCCTCAGCCGGCATAACCATGGTCACCGCAATCGCCTCTGCCCTGAAGAACCAGAGCATCAAGAAGGGAGTGGCCATGACCGGAGAAACCACCCTGAGGGGCAAAGTTCTCCCCGTGGGCGGCATCAAAGAGAAGATACTGGCGGCCAAAAGAGCCGGGATTCACACCATCGTCATCTCCGAGGAGAACCGCCGCGATATCGAAGATATCAAGGAGATATACATAAAGGGTCTCGAGTTCAAATATGTTGCTACTGTCAACGAAGTTCTTAACTTTGTATTTGAGTAGGGCATTTTTGAAATAGAATGAACGTCATCATAGAACCTTCTTGGAAGGAAGTTCTGAGCAGCGAGTTCGACAAGCCATACTTTGCCGGGCTCGCTTCTGCTTTACACGCCGAGAAAGCGCGCGGGCTCACCAAATATCCTCCCGGCAGCAAAATATTCAACGCCTTTGCGCTGACCCCTTTTGACAAGGTCAAGGTGGTACTGCTGGGACAGGATCCCTACCACAATCCGGGGCAGGCAGAGGGACTCTCCTTCTCGGTACCTTCCGGCGTACAGCTCCCGCCATCACTCAAAAATATATACAAGGAGATCTCTGACGATATCGGTATTGATATGTCTCACAAGGACGGCTCGCTGCGGGGTTGGGCAGAGCAGGGGGTTTTCCTGCTGAACGCAATCCTTACTGTGCGCACCGGGGCCGCCGCATC
>JAFXNQ010000033.1 GCA_017529425.1 Bacteroidales bacterium
CTGCCCAGCGTGACGGTCATGTCCCGGGCGAATTTTTCTTTTCCGAGTTCTGGCTCTGATTCAATCCTGTTTAGGATGATGTCCACGTTGAGCTCCCCTATGGCGGCGATGTCGTACTTTTTCATTGTGTTTCGGATTTACCTCTTCGACACAAATTTAGTCTTTTTTTCGAAAGTTTATACATTTCGTTTTGTTTCATTTAGAAAAATGTTATCTTTGTTGTAAAAGAAATAAAATAACAACCAAATAATACCGTTATGGATATTTACGACTCTGCGCAGGGACGGCGTTCTGCAATATTGCAGCGACTGCGCGAAGACTCATCGGTAAATGTATCGGAACTGAGCAGGGAATTTGGTGTGTCGGAGGTTACCATCCGCAAAGACCTCCGCATCCTCAAAGAGCGCAAGCTGCTCATCCGTGTTCATGGTGGCGCAATTGTAGGGGCTTCTCCCTCCGTAAGCGATGTGGAAGAAGATGACTTCAGCATCAAACAGATGGTAAATGCCAAAGAGAAGGAGGCTATCGGGCGCGCTGCCGCTGCTCATATCAAGAATGGCGACACTATAATGATCGACTCCGGTACCACGGCTCTGGAAGTTGCTAAGAACCTCCATAAATTCAGCGAGTTAACCATTATAACCAATTCTGTAAACGCTATGGCAGAGGCGCTCAAGTATCGTCGCTTCAGGGTTATTCTGCTGGGTGGTTCGGTGCGTGAGTCCAGTAATTCTCTGGTGGGTCCGTTGGCAGAATCCAACCTTAAACTTTTCTATTGTGACAAGCTTTTCCTGGGTGTGGACAGCTTCAGTATGGAGGACGGTCTCTCTACTCCGAGTATGGAGGAGGCCAGCACAAACCAGATGATGATTTCACGCGCGCGAGAAGTAATCGCGGTGTTTGACTCCTCCAAGGTGAACAAGCGTGCACTGGCGTTCATCGCGATGCCTGAAAAACTTAGCACAGTTATCACAGATAACCGTTTGCCCATGAATATCCGTAACCAGCTCACCGCGATGAATATCAAAGTGGAGACAGTTACCGTTTAGAATCGAAACCCTTCGAAGCCTTTTTTTAAGAAAGAAACGCATCGAAACGAAACATTTTGGTTTGGTTCTATTAACTTTGTAGGGATTCATAACAGAAAAATATGAAACAGTTACAAGATTTACACACGTACAGAGAGATTCGTCAGCAGCCCAGGGTTTGGAAAGAGGCTTATGAAATCATCCTCCGTCAAAAGGGAGAGATAAAAACGTTTGTCGACAAGTACCTCTCAGAAGGTTTCGAAATAGTCATGACCGGCGCCGGCACATCTGCATACATTGGTGATGCGCTGGAGCCTGCGCTTTTTGACACCAGATTCCGCGGCGCGCGGGCAATTGCCACCACCGATATCCTTACAGCCCCGGAATTTTATTTTAACGGCGACAGCAAGGTGCTGCTGATCTCCTTTGCACGAAGCGGCAACAGCCCCGAAAGCATCGGCGCCGTAAAGGCCGTTGAGGCTACAGCAGGGCGGATAGCGCACATTTTCATAACCTGCAACGCCGAAGGCGAATTGGCAAAGAGAAAGGGGGACAACGTGCTCTGCATACTTCTCCCTCCCGAGACCAACGACATTTCGCTGGCAATGACCAGCAGCTACTCCACTATGTTGCTCTCCTGCTCCCTGGTGGCTAATATCGACAAGATAGAGCAGCAGAAAGAGTTTATTTATACCCTGTCCGATAGCGTGGCAGCTGCCATGGATAAGTATCAGGACAAGATAGAGCAGATAACCAAGCGCGATTTCAAGCGCGCCATCTTCCTGGGCAGCGGCCCCCTGCAGGGTGTTGCAGAGGAGTGCCGCCTCAAACTGCAGGAGCTCACGGACGGCGGCGTGATGTGTGCCTTTGATTCTTTCCTCGGCTTCCGTCACGGACCCAAAGCGTTAGTTAATCCTGAGTCGCTGCTGGTTTACCTGGTATCTCCAAAGGAGAAGATCCGCCGCTACGAGCTGGACCTGATCCGCCAGATACAGTCCAACAACAAGGTGCAGGCTCAGGTAGTGGTATGCATCGAATCCCCCGGCGTCCCCTGCGACCTTTGCGTCGAGCTTGGTTTCACTGAGGATATGCCGGCCTGCTACGGCTGCGTAGCCTACGTTTTCGTAGGGCAGATGCTGGGTCTGTTCAAATCCATAGACCGCGGGCTGTGCCCCGATACCCCTTCGGTTTCCGGCAACATTTCCCGCGTGGTAGAAGGTGTTACATTGTACATATAATTTATATAAAGAGATATAATGCCCAAGACAGAACAATTGCTCCGCCGTATAGACGAGCTCGAGAAGCAGACAGGAGTGCGCCGTACCATCTTTGCTGCGTGCCCCAACTCTCCGGCGGTTATTTCCGCCTCGCTGCGGGCGGCCAAGAGAAACAACGCCCCCATCTACTTTGCAGCCACCCTTAACCAGGTGGACTGCGACGGCGGATATACCGGCATGACCCAGGAGGCTTTTTGCCGTACGGTCCGTTTTGAGACAGAGAAGATCAATTTCACCGGTCCGGTTATCGTGGCCATTGACCACGGCGGTCCTTGGCTCAAAGACAAACAGCGCACAGAGCGTTGGTCCACAGAGGATGCCATGAACGGCGTAAAGCGCTCGTTTGAGGCGGCTGTCCTGGCCGGTTACGACTTGATCCATGTGGATCCTACCGTGGATATCAACGTTCCTAAAGGGGAAATAATAGATATCCACCTGGTGGCCGCGCGCACCGTGGAACTCATTGCTCACGTGGAGAACTTCCGCAAGCAGCGCGGTCTGCCCCAGATATCTTATGAGGTAGGTACTGAAGAGGTGCACGGTGGACTGGCAGACGAGACCACCTTCGACACCTTTATCAGTGAGCTCAAGCGAGGACTCAGCGAGGCCGGCCTGGATGGCGTGTGGCCCTGCTTTATAGTGGGCAAGGTGGGCACAGACCTTGACACCACCATCTTTGACGGCGAGGTTGCGCGCAGGCTCACGGCCAAGGTCCGTCCCCTGGGGAGTTACATCAAAGGGCACTATACCGACGATGTGGCCAATCCGGAGGAGTATCCGCTGTGCGGGATGGGTGCCGCAAATGTCGGCCCCGAGTTTACCATGAGCGAATATCGCGCATTGTGCGAGCTGGAAGAGCTGGAGAAACGCCACGAGGCGGAAGGTAGGGTAGCGGTCCTCTCCAATATGCGGGAGGTGCTGCTTGAGGCGGTCCGCGATTCCCACCGCTGGGAGAAGTGGCTGCATGAAGATGAAAAGGGAAAAGACCTTCCGGAACTCACATCAGAGCGGCAGGACTGGATTGTTGCCACCTGCTGCCGCTATATATGGCAGCAGCCCCGGCCTCTGGCAGCCCGCGGCCAGCTCTACTCAAACCTGGGTCGCCTTGGCGTCGATGCTGAAGAGATTGTGCTCGGCCGGATCGAGCGCGATATGGATAAGTACTTCCGCGCCTTCAACCTGATTGGTCTCAATGATTTGTTGTAACAGATATTATTGTTCATTTATAATAGAAAACTGATGAAATCAAAAACCATCCGTATCCTGACGATTGTGCTGGCTATGCTGGCAGCATCGTCGCAGATGTTCGCTCAGACGCATCAGGTTACAGGCAAGGTGCTGGATGCAAGTACCGGAGAACCTGTAATCGGCGCCGGGGTAGTAGCTTCCAACGGCGGTGGCACAGTTACCGATTATGATGGCAACTTTGTCATTTCGGCTTCGGCCTCAGCCACACTCACATTCTCCAGTATCGGCTACAAAACCGTTACAGAGCAGGTCGGCGAGAAAACCCGTATCGATATTAATCTCCAGCCTGACAATCTGATGCTGGAAGAGGTGGTCGTACTTGGTTACACCACACAGAAAAAGGCCGAACTCTCTTCTGCAGTGGTTTCTATGAGCGGTGAGAAACTCACCGACGTGACATCCCCCGATGTCGGCAATATGCTGCAGGGCAAAGTTGCCGGCGTGGTCGCAATGAACTCTTCCGGTCAGCCCGGGGCAGGCGCCGACATCCGCATCCGCGGTACCGGCTCCATCAATGCAGGTGCGGGCCCACTCTACGTGGTGGATGGTGTGGCCGGTGGCTCTTTCAATCCTAACGACATCGAGACTCTCACCGTGCTCAAGGACGCATCTGCCACCGCACTCTATGGTGCCTCCGCAGCCGGTGGTGTAATCGTAGTCACAACCAAGAGCGCAAAGGGCGACAAAGCGGCCATCAACTTCAAGGCAAGCGCCGGTATCAAGAGGGCTCTTTCCGGCCGTTTCAAACCGATGGACTCCTATGAACTGTATGATTTCTACTCTGCAATCTACAGCAAGTCCAAGCTCTCTGGAAACGCCCCCGCCTATGACGACCTTGCCAGCCAGAATTTCAACTGGATTGACAATTGTTTCAGGACAGGCGTCGTGCAGAACTATTACGCATCAGCTTCCGGCAAGGCAGGTAAAGTAAGTTACTACGTGAGCCTCGACCACTACAACGAGCAGGGTTCCCTTATCAATTCTTCATACAAGCGCAACGCTGCCCGTCTCAATCTCTCAGCTCCCATCTCTGATAAACTCTTGATGAACGTCCGTATGAATTACCAGAAGGGCTACACCAAGGACGCCAACTGGCAGACTCGCGAGGCTTGCTATGTGATGCTTCCTTTTGACGTTCCCTACGTGAAGGATGCCGACGGCAACTACACCAAAGAGCCACTGCTGGTTAGTTCAAGTAAGCGTTCCGATGGCGGAAAGTGGTATTCCACCAACACCTACAACGTCCTCCACAACGAACTTTACAACTATTCCAAAAGCCACAGTGAAAGCATCGTCGGTGACTTGCAGTTAATCTGGAATGTAACCGATTGGCTCACCATTACATCAACCAACCGTTACGACAGCTCCAACTCTTTCAGTGAGAGCTATTCCGACCCCCGCACCGCTTATGGCTCTCCCAACGGTGACCTCTCCAACAGCGACGGAGAATGGAGCGGATGGGGTACCACAAACCTTGCGAAGTTCCACAAGACATTCGGTCTGCACGATGTGAGTGCAATAGTGGGGTGGGAGTATGGCGAAGGCTATTCCCGCAACATGGGCGCATCCGGAAACGGCATGCCTGCCGGCCAGAGGGCATTGAACAACACCATTATGACAGGTGTATCGGGTAGCGATTACCACAGCCGTTCCTGGGCCGTGCTTAGCCAGGCTCAATATTCATATGCAGGGAAATATATAGTTACCGCCTCTCTGCGTTATGACGAGAGCTACAAGTTCGGTCCTCTGAACCGTGGCGGTTTCTTCCCCGGCGCCTCTGCCGCCTGGATTATTTCCAACGAGGATTTCCTGAAAAACTCCGATGCATTCTCTTTCCTCAAGTTGCGTGCAGGTTATGGCAAGACCGGAAACGACAATATCGAGGCATTCAAGTATCAGGATACTTTCTCACTCTCCGCACAGTACAATAATGTGGTATCTGCATTCCTGGAGCGCCAGGCCAACTTCAAGCTAGGCTGGGAAGAGGCATATATGGCCAGCCTGGGTATCGATGCAACCCTCTTCAACAACTGGAACGTGACCGTGGATGCATATCATACCATCAACTCCAACCTGTTGCTTGACAGGCCGCTCCCGCCTTCTACCGGCTTCTTCTCAGTGATGGACAATGTCGGCAAGGTTCGCAATATGGGTGTTGAGCTCGCGGTCGACGGCTCCATCATCAAGACCAAAGACTTCCGTTGGGATGCAGGCATCAATCTGGGATTCAACCAGAACCGTGTCCTTGAGCTTCCCGACCATCAGGATATAGTCAATACCAAAGTAGAGGTATCCCAGCTTATCAAGGAAGGCTGCGACATCTATTCCTGGTATATGCCCAAATGGGCTGGGGTGGATGTAGAGACCGGCCGTCCTCTCTGGGAGCATCTGGAGTATGATGATATGGGAAATGTTACCGAGATTACCTATGTGGACACCTATGGCGACGCCACTCCCCAGATTGTCGGCAGTGCATCACCCTGGTTCAGCGGTGGCCTTAACACGGCTATCTCCTGGAAAGGCTTGACACTGAGCGCTACCGGAAGTTTCGTCGTGGGCAACACAATCTACAACCGCACCCGTCAGCATATAATGGATACCGACGGTGCAAAAGCCGGTTACAACCAGCAGTCGTTTAACAACGGCCTCGGTTGGATCCGTTGGAAGAAAGGCGACCCTGACGGAACCAATGCCATTGCCACCCACCCGCAGGCAATCAACGGCGGTAACAGCCAGGCCAA
>JAFXNQ010000034.1 GCA_017529425.1 Bacteroidales bacterium
CGGCAAGGGAAAGCTCGAAGTGATCCAGAACTATATCAAGCAACAGGACGAGGCTGCCGACGACGATGAGACTGGCGAGACACAGCCCGTGGACGCTCTTCCGATCTATTGTTGAATTGTTGGCATAAAAAGTTATTAATCTTTTATTTAAATAAATAGGCCGCTTTTTTGCGGGCTGCAAAGATAGGAATATTTTTAGGAATATCAACACGTTTTGCACAAAAGATTATCTTTGCATACATCATGACTATTACACCGATAGCATACATCCGCTCGCCCTTCTGCGAAAAATTCGGCATCCCGCGTCAGAGCCGTCTGGCAGAAAGCATTCCCTCCACAGTAGAGTTCGCCCCCGGGTACGGTTCTGCGGATGCGGTGCGCGGTCTGGATGCCTTCTCCCACATATGGCTCATCTGGGGTTTCAGCGAGGCACAATGGGAGGGCAATTTCACAGTCCGGCCGCCGCGCCTTGGGGGAAACACCCGTATCGGGGTGTTTGCCTCGCGCTCGCCGTTCAGGCCTAACACCCTGGGGATGTCGGCGGTGCGCCTGAAGTCAATTGAGATGACAGCCGACCGCGGACCTGTGCTGCACCTGACCGGGGCCGACCTGCTGGACGGCACCCCCATATACGACATCAAGCCCTATATACCATATAGCGACTGCATAAAGGAGGCGTCCGACGGATACACTGCACCTACCAAGGGCCACCGGCTGGCGGTGGAGCTCATTCCGGAGATTGTGGAAGATATTGACAGCGACACACGGGAACAGATAAGGCAGCTGTTGGAACTTGACCCGCGGGTGTCATATGACAGCGATCCGGCAAAGGTCTGGGGTATGGCATATGGCTCCCTGAATGTTCGCTTCACGGTGACCGACGGCACCGCCACCGTCATCGAAATCACAAAACTGTAATCGCCGCTGCAAAAGATTATTTATCTTTGTATAGCTAAACAAATCTACCATGTATTCACTCAAAGAGCAGGAAGCCATAATTTTGCGCGCCATCTGCAACCTGCGGTTCGTAAAGGAGCCGGCCGGGTTGTACGAGCCGCTGGAGTATATGATGTCCATAGGCGGCAAGCGACTGAGGCCGCGGCTGTGCCTGGCGACCTATAATCTTTATAGGGACGATATCGGCGACAGCATTATCTCACCCGCACTGGCGCTGGAGATATTCCACAACTTCACCCTGCTGCACGATGACATCATGGACCGTGCCGAGACCAGGCGCGGCCAGCTGACAGTATGCAGAAAGTGGAACGACAACGTGGCTATTCTCTCCGGCGACGTAATGTGCATACTGGCTTACAAATATCTTACGGCCTGCCCTGCCGGGGTCCAGCCGCAGGTGTTGGAACTTTTCTCCCGGATGGGGGCCGAGGTATGCGAAGGGCAGCAATATGACATGGAGTTCGAGTCTCAACCGATTGTGACATGTGACGAATACATCAACATGATCGGGCTCAAGACCGCCGCATTGCTTGCCTGCTCTGCCAAGATGGGCGCAATTATCGCCGGCGCTCCGCAGGCACAGGCAGATGCCCTGTACGATTTTGGCTGGCAGATCGGTCTCGCCTTCCAGATTTCCGACGATTATCTGGACACCTTTGGCGATCCGCACGTCTTTGGAAAGAAAATTGGCGGCGATATCATGTGCGGCAAGAAGACCTGGCTGCTTGTGGAAACTATCAAACGTACCGCTGGTGAACAGAAGCTTCGCCTGAACCAGATAATGGCACTGGGCGAGGACCGTGCAGAAGAGAAAATCGCCGCAATGCAGCAGCTTTATATTGACCTTGGCGTTAAGCAGGACGCTGTCAAAGCGATAGAGGCTTACCACGAAAAAGCCATGGAGTGCCTCGCCGGCAAAGGTTTCACCCCTGCGCAACTTGAGATACTGGGGGAATTTTCAACTTCTTTGGTCCACAGGGAGGACTAATCTTAATTTATGGGCAATCTTGAGATAATGGCCCCAGCGGGCAACTTTGAGTGCCTGCACGCTGCTATCCAGGGCGGCGCCGACTCTGTGTATTTTGGAGTGGGCAACCTTAATATGCGCTCCCACTCGGCCAACAATTTTGCCCAGGAAGACCTGCAGCAGGTTTGCGATATCTGCCGGGAGGCTGGCATCAAGAGCTACCTTACTGTAAACATAACATTCTACAACGAGGATTTAGAGCCGATGAGGCAGCTGCTCTCCGCCGCCAAAAAAGCGGGCGTGACTGCCGTCATAGCATCAGATATGGCAGCCATACTGGAGGCCCGCAGGCTGGGTATAGAGGTGCACATCTCCACCCAGCTTAGCATATCCAACATAGAGAGCCTGCGTTTTTACGCCCAGTTTGCCGATGTGATTGTGCTGGCACGCGAACTGACCCTCCCTCAGGTAAAAGAGATTCACGAGGCAATTGTCCGCGAGGGGATCAAAGGCCCCGGCGGAGCGCCTGTCCGGCTGGAGATGTTCTGTCATGGGGCGCTGTGTATGGCGGTTTCCGGCAAATGTTACCTCTCGCTGCACGCTCACAACGCCTCTGCCAACCGGGGCAGCTGCTATCAGGTTTGCCGCCGCAGTTATATTGTCACCGACCGCGATGACGGCAGCGAGCTTGAAATTGACAACAAATACATAATGTCGCCCAAGGACCTTTGCACCATAGAGTTCATGGACCGCATCATAGACGCCGGAGTAACGGTGTTCAAAATAGAGGGTCGCGCCCGTAGCGGCGAGTATGTCAAGACCACTGCCCGTGCTTATCGGGATGCCGCCGATGCCGTAGAAGAGGGCACCTACAGCGCAGGGCTTGGTTCGGAGCTCAAGGCCCGCCTGGCAACGGTGTTCAACCGCGGCTTCTGGGACGGCTATTATCTTGGAGCCAAGATGGGTGAATGGAGCGATGTTTATGGCAACAAGGCGACCCGCAGCAAAAAATATATCGGTAAGATTACCAACTGGTTTGAGAAAATCGGCATCGCCGAAGTGCAGATAGAGACAGGCGAGCTTTCTGTAGGTGACCCTGTGCTGATAAGCGGTCCGACCACCGGAGTACTTGAGTTCAACGTCCCTGAAATCCGTGTGGACCTCAAACCTGTCCAGACCGCGCGTAAAGGGGATTTGTGCTCCATTCCATGTTCTACCAAACTCCGCCGCAGCGACAAAATCTTCCTGTTCACATCTAACGGGTAAACATAGATTGTGTATCTTTGCCAACGGAAAAACACGACGGCTATGGAGATACTATTTGCTACGGCTAACCACAACAAGGTGGTGGAGATTGCCGGTAAACTAGGCGATGATTTCAATATCATAACCCCCGCCGAACTGGGCTACGGGGAAGATATACCCGAAACACACGAAACAATACGCGAAAACGCGATTGAGAAAGCCCAGTTTATCTGGGATAAATTCCATAAGACATGCTTTGCAGACGACACCGGTCTTGAAGTGGATGTGCTGGAGGGGGCTCCTGGGGTTTATTCTGCACGCTATGCCGGCCTGCCCAAGAATCCCGCCCAGAACGTCGTCAAACTGCTCAAAGAACTTGACGGAGTGCTGTTTGAGAATCGTACAGCCCGCTTCCGCTGTGTAATTGCGCTCATAGAAAACGGCGTGCTGCACACCTTTGAGGGGATCTGCGAAGGTCATATCTCCCTGGAGCCGATGGGAGAGCTCGGATTTGGCTACGACCCCGTATTTGTCCCCGAGGGGATGGAGCGCACCATGGCGACCCTGACCCTGGATGAGAAGAATGCCATCTCCCACCGTGGCAAGGCGGTGGAAAAGCTTGTAGCCTATCTGCATCAAGCTGGCAAGTAACTGCTTGATACTCAGCAAAATCCTGAACATAACCCACAAAGAATGATGGGGGTTACTTTCTATAAAGACTTGTAGCACAGTAAGATATGCCCCAGCCTCACAACCCAATAACTCGCCTGTCATGCCCGCCGACCGAGAAACCCGTATAATAGTACTCCATCTCACCAAGTATGGGGACCGCTCTCTGGTGGTGCAGGCCCTGGATGCCGGGCGGGGACGGTGCGGTTTTTTCCTGCGCAGTGCCGGCAAGGGCCGGGGCGGACTGAACTATTTCCACAGCCTGGGTATACTGGACGTTGTGCTGGCTGCAGGCAAAGGGGAATTGGAGTATATCCGCGAATATGAAAATCCCTATAGGCTGGATGCCATTCGCACCGACCCGTACAAAAGCGCCATCTCCCTGTTCATAGGGGAACTTCTTTATCGCTGTCTGCTGGACGGGGCCATGGATCCTGCCATGTTCGATTTTCTTGAAGAGCAGATTCTCTCGCTGAACAACGAGACGGGCAGCGTGGCAAATTTCCACATCCGCTTCCTGGTAGATTTCTGCAGGGCGCTGGGACTGCAGCCAAAAGACAATTACTCCCCTTCCACCCCGCTTTTTACACCCTACAGCGCAGAATTCACCACGCCGGACACACTGGCGGAGTCTTTCTCTGCAGAATCCTCATTATTGCTCCACCAACTCCTCTCCCTTCCCCGAGAAGAGGCCCTGCAAATCCCCCTGAACCGCGAACAGCGGGGCGATTTTGCACAGAAGATGGTAGAATACCTGTCTTACCATCTTTCGCAAAACCTCAACATCCGCTCACTGAAGGTCCTTCACGACCTGTTCTGCTAATTATTTTCCTCTTTCAGGTATTCGACCGCATGGATCTGATCAGGTATAAAACCGGGAAGATTTCAAGGCGGCCTATGAACATCTCAATCATTCCGGTGGCCTTGAGGATTACGGGCAAATCGGCATAATTTGACATAGAACCGACCGCTCCGAAACCGGGACCGACATTTCCGATACAGGCCACCGAGGCTGTCACACCAGTTGTGAAATCTAAACCTGCCGCGATGTTGATTGCCGCAAAAATAACTACTATGAGCAGATAGCAGAAGATATATCCAAAGGCGTCATTCACCTGAGAATTGGCCCTCCTCCGCCCGTCTACCCTGATAACCTGGACGATATTTGGCGATACGGCAAGCTCTACCTTACGGTGAATACCCTTGGCGGCAAGAATGGCACGGTCAATCTTGATGCCCCCGGAGGTAGAGCCGGAACAACCGCATATAAGCGAGCACATTATGAGAACCGCCATGCTAAGCGGGGGCCAGAGAGTAGTGTCCTGGGTCGCGAATCCGGTTGTGGTAGATATAGAGGCCACCTGGAAAGAGGCATCCCTCAATGCATCTCCAAGATAAGAATAGTGCCCGCTGAACATCAAATCCACAGTGACAACAACAATTGCCAGCAAAACCAGCGTCAGGAACACTTTGATTGTCTCGGATCTCCATAGATTATGAGGGCGTCCTTTGATAAAGGCTATGAACAGGATTCCAAAGTTAATTCCGGCAGCAATCATGGCAAATGTCAGGACAATCTCGGCTGCCGGGTTGGCATAAGCGGCTATGCTTGCTCCACGAACACAGAAGCCACAGGTGCTGCAGGCAGACATAGCGTTAGTCGCAGCGTCAAACCATCCCATACCGGTCAACTTTAATCCTCCGAAAGTTACGATGGTCAGTGCAACATAGGTGATAAGCATCCGATTGGCAAAGATCTCGCTGGGCTCACCGGCAAAGGGTTCTCTTGCCACACTTGATATTTCTGCACCAGACAGGGTGGAACGGTTCTGCGCTCCTGATATCAGCATTGAAAAGAGCGTTACTATACCTATTCCACCTACCCATGCTGTGGAAATACGCCAAAATTGAAGCCCCCTGGGCAATGCATCGATATCGTTCAATATTGATGCACCGGTGGTAGTAAATCCTGAAACACTCTCGAACAAGGCATTGACCAGGCTGAATTCGCGGCCGTAAAACAAGAAGGGCAGCATCCCAAAGATGCAGGCAGCGAGCCACGCGCCGACTACAATACAATTCCCCTCTTTGAACCTTAACTTTATATGACTTTTCCTGACAAAGATAAGAGGGAAAACACCTGTAAGACCAGTTATCAGAGAGGCATAAAGGAGCGGAAACACACTGTCATCGCCCTGAGTAAACATGGCGATCAGGCATGAAACCACCATTAATGCAGCTGCCAACAACAGAGCTATGCCGATATACCACGAGATAATTCTCCAGTTCATATCTTTTTACTTAAACGACGGCAAAGGTATTTTCCCGTACATCATTTATCAATACAATAATTTTTATATTTGCATTGATAAAATCAATCGTAATTTGAAATGACACTACAGCAACTTCGATATATAACTGTCATTGACGAATACAGGCATTTTGGCAAAGCAGCCGAGGCCTGCAATCTCACGCAATCTACTTTAAGCCTTATGGTCAAGAAGTTAGAGGAGGAGTTGGATGTAAAGATATTTGACCGGGAAGCACATCCGGTGACCCCGACTGACGTCGGAAGAGAAATTATCGACCAGGCCAAGGTCGTACTCTACAATGCAAATCAAATCTCTGAAATGACCCGTTCAGAGAAAACGACACTTTCCGGATTGCTGAAAGTATCACTCATTTCTACCGTGGCCCCAGTCCTTGTCTCCGGTCTGTTCAAATACTTTGGCGAAAACTATCCCGCCATATCTCTGCGTGTTGAAGAGATGCTGACAGATACTATCAAGGATAAACTCAGGAAGGCGGAAGTCGATATCGGCATTTTCCCCGGACCGGTCCGGGAGCCCGGAATGATGGAGATTCCGCTGTATCACGAACGTTTTTATGCTTATATCTCTCCACGACATCCTGCTTTTGCAAGGGAGAGAGTCAGGCTGGACAGCCTGGCCGGGGAACCTATTTGGATGATAAAGGACGGTTTGCGGCTGATGGATACATCGGATATAAAGCGGGGAGAGGAAGTTATTTATGAGAAGCTATTCGAAGGCGGACGTGTGGGAACCCTTATACAGATAGTGAACGACAACGGAGGTATAACCATAATCCCTGAGACGCATATCGGCTTGATAATGTATAGCCAGCAGAAATGCCTCCGTCCCATCGTAGAACCGGAATTATCCCGTACGGTGTCGATGGTAATTCGCAGCGACTATATCCACGAAGCCAAACTGAACGCCGTTGTGAAAGCAATCGGAAGCATCATACCGGCAGAAATGCAGGAAAGCATCGTCCGCAAGGGGCATCTGAAACTGTAAGCCGCTACTATTTCTTGAAAAGCTCGATGTAGTACTCTTCGTCGTCGGCCAGTTCGTGGAAATAAATTGTCATCTCTTTTTTGGAGACTTCTGCGTCGGTAATGACTATTTTTACCCACCGGCCTTCGAATATCTCATGGCTGTCGTCTATGACATTGAAAACGTCAAAGGTGATTACGCCCTCTTTGGCGTTATATTCGTACAGTCCAGAACCCAACAGGTCACCGTCCATATAGAAGCCTGCCCAGTCGGGCTCTTCAAATGTCATGGCAAAGGTCCCGTGCTCGCTGACCCATTCTGTGCCAAACAGCTTGGAATTGTCGTTGTCGTCGTAAATGTCGGGATCGCAGGCGCTCAGGCCAAGGAGCAGAACAGATACAATAGCAAGCCTCAGGATAGGGCGGATAATAATGGAAGAATTGGCAGGTTTCATAGTAATTCTAATGGGTTGATTCTAAATATGATATTCAAGCCCGTGTTCTGACAGGAAGTCAAGCAGGGGCTGCTCAGGGCTGACCAGGAATTTGCGGGAGAAGAATTCGACCTCGCGCTTCTTTGCATCGTCGAAAATGCGGACATAGAGCCGTGCGTGGCCGCGGTTTTTCTTGCATACTTTGGCGAATTCTTTCTGGAATTCATCGCTGAGCTTCTCTACAGGTATGCTTACATGGAACTCTTTCACGCGGGTATCCTTGAGGTTTGCCAGCAACACGATATCCTTGATTAGAAGCTTGTATACCAGACCTCGCTTCTCTCCGTCGCCTGAACCGCGGTCCCCCTTGTCGTAGCGCTGTTCCGTGACGCAGGTTATCAGCAGCGGGGTGTTTGGCTGCGTGTATTGCATATAGTTCTCGTAGTCTTTGCCAAACAGGGCAAACTCAAACGAGCCCGAGAAATCCTCTATCGTAAACTTGCAGAAGGGGCGGTTGTTGCGGGTTGTCCTGATTTCTGATGCGGTCACTATACCGGCAATGATATATTGCTTGTTAAGCACCGACTTGTCAAGCTTAAGCTTTCCCTCCTGAACCAGTTTGGCTTCATCATCAATGGACTTATCCACCTCCCCCAGATGGCTCACGGTGCAGTTTGAGAAGGTGTCAACCTCAAAGCGGTACATATCCAGCGGGTGTGCGCTGAGATACATCCCGACAACCTCTTTCTCTTTTTTGAGAATCTCCATATGGTTCTCTTCTGTCACAACCGGGAACTCGGGACGGACCGGCTTGAGTTCCTCCATTTCGCCAAAGAGAGAGAATGCGCTGTTGAGGGCGCTGTTGTGGAACTTGGATGCGTAACTTATCACAGAATCGATGAAAGGTTCGCCTTTGGGGGTGACTGCAAAATACTGGCTGCGGGCGGCCTCCTGAAAGCTGTCAAACGCACCTGCACTGACGAGGCTCTCCAGCACCTTGCGGTTGAGGGTGGTGTTGGGAACGCGCTCCACAAAATCAAAGAAATCCTTGAATGCTCCGCCCGTCTCCCGTATCTTGATAATCTCGTTGATAACGTTGGGGCCGACCCCCTTGATGCCACCCATACCAAAACGGATGGCTCCCGCCTTGTTCACGGTAAACTCTGTGGAACTCTCGTTGATATCGGGACCCAGCACCTTGATTCTGGAGTGACGGCAGTCCTCCATCAGCTTTGCAATCTCATCCATATTGTTGAGGTTGCAGCTCATGTTGGCGGCGAAGAATTCGGCGGGATAGTGTGCCTTGAGATACCCTGTCTGGTAGCTGACCCATGCGTAGCAGGTGGCGTGGGACTTGTTGAAGGCGTATTGGGCGAACTTTTCCCAGTCCTTCCATATCTTGTCCAGGATTTTCTCCGGATGGCCGTTTGCAATACCCCCCTCCATAAACTTGCTCTTGAGCCCTTGCAGCGTCTCTATCTGCTTCTTTCCCATTGCTTTACGCAAAGTATCGGCCTGGCCCTTGGTGAATCCCGCCAACTTCTGGCTCAAAAGCATGACCTGCTCCTGATATACCGTAATCCCGTAGGTATCCTTCAGGTATTCCTCCATCTCCGGGAGGTCGTATTCAATTGGCTGGCGTCCCAGCTTGCGGTCCACAAAGTCAGGTATATAGTCCATCGGGCCGGGACGGTAGAGGGCGTTCATCGCAATCAAATCTTCAAAACGCTCCGGGTGGAGCTTTTGAAGCCAGGTGCGCATGCCGTCGCTTTCAAACTGGAACACGGCGGTGGTGTCGCCGCGGCCATAGAGGTCCAGCGTCAGTTTATCGTCGATGGGGATAGCTTCGATATCAATGTCCTCTCCATGACCAGCCTTAATCAGGTCCAGAGCCTTGTGAATTATGGACAGTGTATTGAGCCCCAGGAAGTCCATCTTGAGCATACCGACGTCCTCTATGTAATGGCCGTCGTATTGAGAGGTGCACAGATCCTTGCCGCTCTTGTCCTTGGAGAGGCAGACGGGGATGAAATCTCCTATCTCTCCAGGGCCGATGATTGTGGCGCAGGCGTGCTGGCCGACCTGCTGTATGCACCCTTCAAGTTTCTCTGCATAATAAAGCACCTCCTTGGTGAGATCGGAGCCATTTTCCAGTTCGTTCTTGAACTCAGGTACCAGGCGGTAGCAGTTAGCCAGGGTAATCTTTGCATCGACCTCCTCCTTGCCCACCTGGTAAATCTGTCCATCCTCCTCAACTTTTTTGAAGCCGGGCTTGAGTTCGTCCAGCTTGGGGTTGAAGGGGTATTTTTTCTCTACCTTCTCGCTGAGGCGGTCGGGCACCATCTTGCTCAGGCGGTTAGATTCGTCCAGACTCAACTGGCTTATGCGGGCCACATTCTTTATGGCCCCCTTGGCCGCCATCGTGCCGAAGGTGATGACGCGCGAGACGTGAGTCACGCCGTAGGTCTTCTCTACATATTCGTGCGCGTAGTCGAGGTTCTCGAAGTCGACGTCGATATCTGGCATCGATATGCGGTCGGGATTGAGGAAACGCTCGAACAGCAACTGATATTTGATGGGGTCCAGATTGGTGATACCCAGGCAGTAAGCCACTACGCTACCCGCTGCCGAGCCACGGCCGGGACCCACCAGGTCACCCACCGCACGGCACGCCGCGATGTAATCCTGGACAATCAGGAAGTAATCGGGGAAGCCCATGCGGGCGATGGTCTTCAGTTCAAAATCTATCCTGGAAACCTGCTCGTCGGTGAGAGCGTCGCCATACCGTTTGTGAGCTCCCAAATAGGTCAGATGGCACAGATATGCCACCGACCGGCAGAACTCGTCGCCGCGATAGGTACGGCTCTCGTTCCCCTCCTTGTCTTTTTTTATCTCCCACTTGCCCTCTTCTATGACATCCTTGTATTTTTCCAGCTGGTTGTCTATGTCGGCCAAAAAGTCGGGGTCGATGTTGAATTTGGGGAGTATGTGGCCGCGGTCAATCTTGTACTGCTCTATCTTACCGGCAATCTCAAGCGTCGTTGCGAGTGCTTCCGGATGGTCTGGGAAGAGCGCCGCCATCTCCTCTTCTGACTTGATGTACTCCTGCTGGGTGTAGTGCAGGCGCTTGGTGTCGGAGACATTGGCGTTGGTGGTCAGGCAGATGAGCCGGTCGTGCACCGGGCCGTCCTCTTTCTTTATAAAGTGGGCGTCGTTGGTGGCGACCGTCTTCACGTTGTGCCTGGCCGCCAATTCGAATATCTTTTCGTTGACCTTGCTCTGGTCTTCGTAAACCCGGATGACCTCTTGATACACCTCAGGTTCGAGTCCGGTGAGTTCGGTCTTGTGGAGCATCACTTCCAGGTAATAGTCCTCCCCAAAGACCCGTTTGTGCCACTCTATTGCCTCTTCTGCACCCGCGATGTTGTCGGCAAGGATGTTCTGCGAAATCTCCCCGGCAAGGCAGGCGGAGCAGCATATCAGATTCTCATGATACTTCTCAACTATCTCGTGGGTCACACGCGGCTTGTAATATTTGCCTTCCATGTGGCCCAGGGAGACAATCTTCATAAGATTCTTGTACCCTTCGTAGTTTTTGGCCAGCAGTATCAGGTGGTAGTAGCTGCGGTGCTCAGGGTCCTTGAGACGATGGTCGTAATGGCGGGTGACATATACCTCACATCCGATTATCGGCTTGACTATGAGGTTTTTGTCGGGGCCAATGTTTGCCTTGTCGTACGCATGCTTGAAAAATTCCTTCACGCCGTACATGTTGCCGTGGTCGGTGATGGCGATGGCGGGCATGCCCAGTTCCCTCGCGCGGGCGAAGAGCTTCTTGATGGAGCTCAGGCCGTCGAGAATGGAGTACTGGGTGTGGACGTGAAGGTGTACGAACGACATGGGCGCTTAGAAACTGATCAGGGACTCTCCGGTCATCTCTGCGGGTTGCGGGATGCCCATCAGGGTGAGCATAGTCGGGGCGATGTCGGCCAGGCGGCCGTCTTTAACGCTCTTTACGTCATCATCAACCACCACGAACTGAACCTTGTTGAGAGAGTGGGCTGTGTTGGGACTGCCGTCAGGATTCACTGCATTGTCGGCATTGCCGTGGTCGGCGGTGATCAGCACGCTGTAGCCGTGTTCGCGGGCAACTGCCACAACCTTTCCTGTCAGTTCGTCTATAGTTTTGACTGCCTTGCAGATAGCGTCGTACACGCCGGTGTGGCCCACCATGTCGCCGTTGGCAAAGTTCAGGATTACCATCTGGTGTTTCTCCGTCTTGAGGTCTGCCATAAGTGCCTCTGCCACCTCCGGTGCGCTCATCTCAGGCTGAAGGTCGTAGGTAGCAACCTTGGGAGAGTTGATAAGTATGCGGTCCTCGTTCTCGAACGGAGCTTCGCGGCCGCCGTTGAAGAAGAAGGTCACGTGGGCGTATTTTTCGGTTTCTGCTATGCGGAGCTGGCTCAAACCGGCAGCGGCTACAGTCTCTCCCAGGGTCTTCTGTACATTCTCCTTGTCAAAGAGGATGTGCAGGCCTGTAAACTTGTCGTCATAAGGAGTCAGGCAGCAATAGTAGAGGGGGATGGTATGCATCCCTGCCTCGGGCATATCCTGCTGCGTGAGGACGTTAGTTATTTCGCGGGCGCGGTCGTTGCGGAAGTTGAAGAAGATTACTGCGTCACCCTCCTTGATGGTGGCTACGGGCTCCCCGGAAGCATCGGTGATGCATATCGGCTTGATGAATTCGTCGGTAACGCCTTCGTCGTAAGACTCCTGGATGGCCTGTACAGCACTGGTCGCTTTCTTGCCTATACCCTTAACTATCAGGTCATAGCCCTCTTTAACGCGCTCCCAGCGCTTGTCGCGGTCCATAGTGTAATAGCGGCCAATCACGCTTGCAACTTTTCCGGTGGTCGACGCCATCTTCTGCTCCAGTTCCTCTATAAAGCCCTTGCCGCTGCGGGGGTCGCAATCGCGGCCGTCCATCAGGCAGTGAACGTATACCTTATCCAGCCCCTCCTGCTTTGCCACAGAGAGGAATTCGTACAGGTGATTCAGAGAGCTGTGAACGCCGCCATGGCTTGTCAAGCCCATGAAATGCAGCGATTTGCCGCTCTTTTTGACATAGTCGTATGCAGCGGCTATCTCTTTGTTTGCCAAGAGCTTGTGCTCCCGGCAAGCCATGTTGATCTTTACCAGATCCTGATATACGATGCGGCCGCCGCCGATGTTGAGGTGACCCACCTCACTGTTGCCCATCTGGCCGTCTGGCAGGCCGACATCTTCTCCGCAGGCGCTCAGGTGCGAGAACGGGTATTTTGCACGGAGGGCGTCGATGTTAGGCTGCCCCTGGGTGTATATTGCATTGCTGTGGTCTTTTTTGCCTTCTCCCCAGCCGTCAAGAATCATCAATAATACCTTCTTGTTCATTCTTCAGTCAAATTGAATAAAAATACATCAGATAATTGTTACTTTTGTGTAGTAAACACAATAAGCAGACTCGACAAAGGTACTCCAAAATATGAAGAAAAAGAACAGCAAAAAGAAAGATACGGCAAAGAAAAACGTTCGCGGTAAAGGACCGGTGAGATTCAGTGTGAAAGAGCGCCGCAGCAAGAGCCAGGAGGAATTCAAGGGTGTGGTGAGCCTGACCCGCGACGGAATCGGATTTGTGACGGTAGAGGGGCAGGATGATGATATTATGGTCAGGCCCAACCGTTTGCGCGGAGCGCTGAACGGCGACACCGTGCTGGTGGTGGCGGGCAAAAAAAAGTCGGGTCCGCGACGCGAAGGTGAGGTCGTCCGTATCCTGGAGCGTTCCTCCAAGCCGCATATCGGGGTACTGATAGTCCGCGGACGTCAGGTATGGGCCATCGTAGAGAGTCCCCGGATGCCGTATGACATCCGCATTCCCCTGGAAGACGGCGAAGAATTGCCAACCATCGGCGGCAAGAAGGCAGAAAACGGAATGAAGGTGGCAGTGCTGGTTACCGACTGGCCGCGTCGCAGCAATGAACCTCTGGGCAAAATAGTGGATGTGCTGGGTATGCCGGGAGAAAACGATACCGAGATGCACGCCATCCTGGCGGAATTCAACCTGCCGTACCGTTTTGAACCGGAGGTGGAGGAGGCTGCAGAAAAGATTCCCGCCGACATCAAGCCGGCCGAGATAGCACGCCGCAAAGACTATCGCAAGATAACCACGTTCACCATAGACCCGGCCGACGCCAAGGATTTTGACGATGCCCTGTCGCTGCTCAAGCTGCCCAACGGCAACTATGAGGTGGGCGTGCACATCGCCGACGTTACGTTCTACGTGAAGCCGGGCGGAATTGTGGACAAGGAGGCGTACAACCGTGCAACTTCTGTCTATCTTGTGGACCGCACCATCCCGATGCTGCCCGAAACACTGAGCAACAATCTGTGCAGCCTTGGCCCCGGAACCGACAAGCTCTGCTACTCCGCCATCTTTGAGATGGACGCCAAGGCCAATGTCAAAGAGGCCTGGTTCGGCCGCACTGTAATTAATTCCGACCAGAGGTTCAACTACGGGCAGGTACAGGAGATAATAGAGGGGGGCGATGGCCCGCTCAAGGAAGAGATAATGATCCTGCACGGCCTCGCGCAGATTCTACGTAAAAACCGCTTCGCCAAAGGTGCCATCAATTTTGAGCGTCCCGAGATGAAGGTAGAGATAGATGATGCGGGACGTCCTGTGAACGTATATCAGAAAATCAGCACGGAGAGCAACTTCCTGGTTGAGGAGTTCATGCTGCTGGCCAACCGCAGCGTGGCTGAGTTCGTAGCGAAAAAATGCGGGTTCAAGAACCCCACGATGGTATATCGTATCCACGAGTCGCCAAATGCCGACAAGCTGGGCGGGCTGCGGAAGTTCGCACACAATTTCGGTTACAATATGGGCTCCACCGAGACCGCCAAACTGGCGTCAAAGAGCCTGAACGCGCTGCTGAACGATGTCAAGGGAAAGCCGGAGGCAAACGCCATAGAGATGCTGGCGCTGCGTGCAATGGCCCGCGCCTGCTATTCAACCGACAACGTCGGGCACTACGGCCTCGCGTTCCCGTATTATACCCATTTTACATCGCCCATCCGCCGGTATCCGGATATGATGGTTCACCGCCTTCTGACGCGATATCTGGAGGCGTTCAACACTGGCCAGAAGCTGGAAAAGATGCCCGACAAAGCCACGTATGAGCAGTGGTGCGAGTATTCATCGGCCCGCGAGCAGGTTGCCACCGAAGCCGAGCGCGCCAGCATCAAATACAAGCTCACCGAATTTATGCAGGATAAGATCGGTATGGAGTTCGACGGCACCGTGAGCGGCGTTACAGAGTGGGGAATGTATGTCGAGATAGAGCCCTCCAAAGTAGAGGGAATGGTCTCCCTGAAAGCCATCAAAGAGGATTATTTCAGCTTTGACGAGGAGAAATACCGCATAGTGGGGAAACTGTCTCACAAGACCTTCACCCTTGGCGACAAAGTCCGCGTGCGGGTGCTCCGCGCCTCTATGGAACAGAAACAGATTGACTACGAGCTGATCCTCGACGATATCAAATAGACCCCCTAACGGTACTTATTCTCCTCCTCAAGCATCCCGAGGTAGGAGTAGTAGCGATCCGGGCTGATCTGGCCGGAATCCACTGCGGCCTTCACGGCGCAGCCGGGTTCGTGGGTGTGGGTGCAGGGCTTGAAGCGGCAGTTGTCCATAACCCTCAGCATCTCGGGGAAATAGGTGCTGAGTTCCTCCTTCTTGAAATCGACCAGGCCGAAGCCGCGGATACCCGGTGAGTCAATCACGAAGCCGCCGCTGGCGATGGGGTACATCTCGTAAAAGGTGGTGGTGTGGCGCCCCTGCAGGTGGGCTGAAGAAATCTCCGCGGTGCGGATCATCTCAAGGGAGGGGTCGATTGCCTTTATCAGCGACGATTTGCCTACTCCGGAGGTACCGGAAAACAGGCTCACCTTGCCGGCAAGCCGTTCGCGCAGTGCATCCACGTTTTCCCCCGTAACAGCCGAAACCTCAATTATCCCGTAACCCGCGCCGGCATAAATATCACAGAACGACTCGGCAGTCTGTTTCAAGGCATCGTCGTGCAGATCGCACTTGTTCATTATGATGGACACGGGCACACCATAGGCCTCACAGGTGGTCAGAAAACGGTCCACAAAGGCCAGCTTGGTCTCCGGAAATGCCATTGTCACAATCAGGTACGCCTGATCGACATTGGCTGCAATGATGTGCGCCTCGCGCGAAAGATTGGCGCTGCGCCGGATGATGTAGTTCTTGCGCGGATGGATGGCGGCAATGGCACTCATCCCCTCTGCATACTCATAGTCCACTATGTCTCCCACCGCTACCGGATTGGTGGCTGTAGAACCCTTCAGGCGGACTTTTCCGCGCAGCACGGCGGGAAAAAGGTTCCACTCGGGAAGACGCGACAGCAGGTAATGGCTGCCGGTGTGCTTTACTACGACCGCCTGTCCCACAGCAGGTATGTTAGCCGTTTCTGTCATTTTGTCGTTTCTGATGGATTATGCCCCCCGCAGTCTCCATCCTGCAGGCTTCCTGCGTACTCCCTCTTTAGCCGCGACTGCAGAATCATTACGACTACAGCCGCTATGAAAAGAGCCGAGCAGCCTATCAGACCGGCTGCGGTCGGGCCCAGCAGCGCCTGGTTGTTATCGGTGACAAAGTACATGGGCGCTGCGGCAAAACCGTTCACCGCGCCGTGGCCTATCACCGCCGGCCATACGCTGCCCGCGCGTTCGGTCCACCAGGTGAACAAAGTCCCTAAAACGATGCAGAAGAGACACATCATTGCTATGCCCAACCAGGGCGCACCGGCGTATTCTGTGCCGTAATTGTGCCCCATGGCAATCAGCGGCGCATGCCAGAGACCCCAGATGAGGCCGCCTATGAACACTGCTGGAATGAACTTGATTCTCTTACGCAGTTTGGGCATCATATAGCCCCGCCAGCCCCACTCCTCGCCGAAGCAGGTCACCACGTTAAGCAGCGGCGCCATTATTACGGCGACAATTATGTCAAGGATGACTTTCTGTTCCATCTGCTCCGGTGTGATGGTCACGCCCATCTCCGCGCTTTGCCGGATGATATATGAATGGCTCGCGTCAAACTGCTCCGGATATATCAGGAAATAGGCCACCGCGCCCAGCGTGCAAAGCACCGGCGGCAGCAGCCAGGCCGCAACGCAGCTTTTCCAGCGGCCTCCGGAAAAATTCACGGAAAGTCGGGAATTCTTGAACCCCTCTCTGGTAATCAACCGCGTGGCAAGCACGCACAGCGCCGGTACAAACATCATTGCCGCTACGATACCCTGTGCAACGATACTCTTGCCGTAACCTTGCTCCGCGACTATCGGCTTCACCACAAAAAACTCTAACGACCACGTTACCGCAAATGTCAGCGCCAGATAAACAATCAGCCGTTTTATATCTTTCATAAGGGCAAAGTTACCCTTTTTTGCTTATTTTTGGGAAAAATATCGCATACCATGAAACAACTCAGGATTTTAGTTCTTTTTGCGGCAGTCGTGCTTCTGGGCAGCTGCGGCGTTACGACTCATAAACAGTCTATAGCCCTGTTCGGCGGGTCCTTCACCGTGACCGGAGCCTCGGCCGTCGCTACCGATTATTGGGAAGAGCAACTGGATGCGACCGTCACCAAATACGGTGTCGGCGGAGCCGGCTTCTCCAACACCACACAGGACGAGGGGAAACACATCCAATGGCAGATAGACCAGGCTTGCGCCCCCGATGCGCCGGTCTATGACACCTACGTGCTCTGGGCCTCCACAAACGATTTCAGTAAGGCCAACACCCTCTCCGGCGACCCCTGGGACTACACTGAGTACGACGGGTTTGACCAAAACAAGCTCAACACCCAGTGCGGCGGCATCAACTACGCCATCAAACGAATCCGTGAAAAGGCCCCCAAAGCCAGGATTCTATTTATGACATCCACCAAGTGCCTCAACACCCCCGGCAGCGGCACAGACATCAACTATCGCGGTCCTGAGTGTGGTATGAATCTATTTGTGAACAAACAGATGCTATGTTGCCGTGCGGCCGACATCCCATACCTGGATCAGTTTACGGTACCGCCCTTTAACGAGAATAATGCCGGGCAGTATACAGAAAGCGACCATCTCCACCTGAACGAAGCGGGCTACGAGGCGCTGCGTGAGAATCAGGTAAGATTTCTGCGTGAGGGTAAGACCATTGTGGGACAGCACTTCGTCATCAACGGCCATTCCGATACCGACTTCCCCAATTATCGGCGTTATGCAGTGGCCAACACGGCTGTAACCAAGGCTCCTGTGGCGGTTCTTTTCGGTGACTCCATCACCGATGCCTGGCCGCGCGCCGATGCGGATTTCTTCACCGACAACAACTTTGTCGGGCGTGGCATCAGCGGTCAGACGACCGTGGACGCACTGGCCCGCTTCCGCGCCGACGTAGTTGCCCTCCATCCCAAATATGTCGCAATCCTGATTGGCACTAACGACCTTGCAGAGAATATTGGCGGCATCTCTATGGAGAACATCGTGGGCAACATCGCCGGTATGGTAGAGATTGCCCAGGCCAACGGCATTATTCCGCTGGTCTGCTCCCCGATTCCCGCCGCAGCATATCCCTGGCGTCGGGAGCTCGGCCCCCAGGCAAGCAATGTCAAGACGCTGGGCTCTATGGTTCAACGTATGGCCGAGGAGAAAAATGTAACATACGTAGACTACTGGAACGCGATGAACGACGGCAATGGCGGCCTGTCTCCAGAGAACTCTGAAGACGGAGTGCACCCCACCCTTGCCGGTTATAAAATCATGGAACGAGTACTTTTGGATTACATCAAATAAAACATATCATGAAAAAACACTTTGCAATCCTTGCTGTTTTAATCTCATCCGTCCTTTGCGGGTGTAATGTTGACGTAGTAGTAGACCCTGGAACACCTGTCGACAAAGAGTTTCTGATTGCCGGCGGGTATGACGCACTGGATGTTTCAAACTCCTTTGATGTTTTCGTTGATGAGAACGCCACCGCTGTCACCGTCACTGCCGGTGAAAACATTATGTCACGGGTCATTGTAGAGCAGGTCGGCGGGGAACTTAAAATTTATTGCAAACCACCAGTTGTGAGCGTAAACGGTGGCTATTTGAAGGCCATAATACCTCACAGTTCCGCCCTTAAAAACATAACTGTTTCTGGAGCAAGCGGCGTTGACACTTCCTACCCCGTTGTTGGCAATAATGTGAACATCAAGGTATCAGGAGCATCCCGCTTCGTCGGAGACATATCCGCCGATAAAGTTGATATGGATATCTCCGGCGCATCCCGTATTACGGGCAACGTTACTGCTGACGATATGAAACTGGAACTTAGCGGAGCGTCTGTAGCAGACATTAAAGGTATAGTCGACAACCTTAAGATGAGCCTGAGCGGTGCCAGTCACAATAAAGAGAATGTTGTACTCCAGCACTACGGGCTGGAATGCACCAGCTGCAAAGGCTCCATCTCCGGTGCCAGCAAAGCATATATCCACTGCCTCGAAGACATTGACGTGAGCCTGTCCGGAGCCAGCTCACTCCACTATACCGGCGATGCCACCGCTGACGACTGCTCCACATCCGGCGCATCCAGCGTTGTCCACGACCGGCTTTAACCAATATTAAAAGATTACCATCGCCAGGGCATATGACAGACCCACTAGCGACACAAGAGTCGTGGCGCCTGTCATTACCTTTTCGCGTGCTTCAGCACCGAGCTGAATTGTATATTGCCTGTTAATCAGGTGAAGGAAAGCCAGACTTGTCAGGGCATATATGAGCACCGAACCCCAGCGCATCTGAGCACCAAGCACTATCACCGGGCTCAAAACCCAAATAATAAGCAGGATACGATACAGACGGTCTGTCTTTCGGCGGCCTATGATGCACGCCAGCGTCTTCCGTCCCGCCGGGATGTCCCGCTCTATGTCACATCCGTTATTGGAAAACATATTGATGGACATTCCTATCATCGGGGGCAGTGCCTCAACCAGAACAAACCAGTTGAGTTCCCTGACTTGCATATAATAGGCCGCCAGAGGAATCAGTCCGCCCATCACGAATCCACACAGAAGCTCCCCAAGCGGCAGATACGAGATGGGCATCCTGCCAAAGGCGTAGCAGAAAAGTACGACCGCCCCTATCAGTCCGATATACAAAGGGACCAATCCGCAGGTATATACGACATAAACTGCCGGAATCAGCGCCAACAGCAGAAAAAGGAATCCCAGGTTGCGGGCCGTCTTGGGTTTCATACCATATACGATTACTGCATCGTATGCATCCGGGGAATTATCAAGCGTGTCGGTACCCTTCACAAAATCTGCATAATCGTCAAAGGCATTCACGGCCGACTGCATCAGGATAACTATTACAAACAGGCAGAAAACCATCAGAGGATCCAGATGCCCAGTTTGATGATAAGCTATAGCCAATCCAATCACGGCCGGCGTTACCGAACCCGTCCAGGTGTGCGGTGCGGCCAGGTTGACGATATCTTTAAATCGTAATTCTTTGCTCATATTCAGCTAAGTTATTTATTTCTGTTCACTTTGCTTTTACCTCACGTTGTAGGTGTGGATGGAAAGACCTTGGGCTGATGGAAGGTAGTTGATGCCCCACCAGCATATCTGGAGGCATATGAAACTTACAATAAGTATGGCGCAGGCCGTCTCCCATTCAGCGGGTTTTGCCTTGCGCAGGTGCAGGTACACCAGATAACAGAGCCAGGTGGCGGCAGCCCAAGTTTCTTTAGGGTCCCAAGCCCAATAGGTGCCCCAGGCCTCCTTTGCCCACAGGGCGCCGAAGAGCATGCCGAAGGTGAGGAAGGCCAGGCCGACATATACCAGATTGTCTGTCAGGTTAATCTCCTTCTCCGTTGTCTTGTCATTCTTGATGAGCATATACACCGCCATGATTGTCGCGGCTCCCAACAGGGCATAGGAAAACATATACACAATCACGTGGGGGGCAAACCAGGGGCTCTGTAGGGCCGGCATCAGGCTCTTGGAGTGGATTTCCGGCTTGAACAGGTTCACGCAGATGAATACCAGGGAGAGCATCGTGCTGAAACTCAGAATCCATTTATACTTCCAGCGGCTGTAAACGATAATGCCGGCAACGGGCAGGAAGAAAGAATACCACAAACGGGTTTCTCCCATTGTGCGAAGCGGCGGACGCTCCAGCGAGATCCACATCCCCAGAATGAAGGCAAAGAAGACGGTGATGCCGGCAAGCGTGCAGGCATACACCAGCGCCTTGCGCTCTTTCCAAGCGAAAAACGCGCCTGAAACCCACAGGAGCACGGCTGCCAATGCAAACCATATAAACAAATCCCAACTCATTGCCGTACAGGTTTAGGGGCCATAAACAACATCAGACACAGGGCACCTGCAATCATCATAAAAATGCCGATATATACCCAGAATATCCAGGGATCGCGAACAAGTTGGAATGTGCTATAGGGACTCTCTGCGCCTTGTTTGACATCGTATCCGTATTGGTATATCTTCCATCCGTTCACCTTCAGAGGTTTGTTCACTTCCACCGTCCCCCGGACATTCTTCCCGTCTTCCGTATAAACGGTGATATCAGATGCAAAGCGCTTGGGCGTGCCGTCGTCATACTCTTCAAGTGTGAACTTGTGCAGTTCGATGGTCAGTCCCGGTTCGTGCAGGGCTCCGGCTTCATCCACCGCCCTCCATTCCGGCTCGCCTGTGAAGGAGGTCAGCCGCAGGTTTTGCATATCAGCGCTACCCAGAGTGGCGGAGACAATGGCGACCACTACGCCAAGATGATTCAGGATGAACGGTATCTCCCTGGCCTTCCAGCGCAACAGATGATTCAACGCCGCCAGGGCCGAGATAATCATCATCCAGGCCCATATAAGCACGAATGGCCAGAAACGCAGCATCTGGCTCAGCCAGGGTATCCCGCCCATGCGCACCTGCGGTGTCAGGCCCATAATCATTGTAAGGGATGCGGCGTACACAAGGCAAGGTACTGCCGCTCCGGCGTGCATCATCCATTCAAAGGCATAAACCTTCCGCCGCATGACAAACATCACACCGATGGCTGCCAGCAGCATAATAAGCACAATCAAGTTGACCGGCCAGGCAAAAATTTCCCACCGAATGGCACCCACTGCCACCTGCAGCAGCACTCCCGTAAAAAGTATGCCCCCTCCGACAAGGAATCCCTCCTTCATATTCCAGGGTTTAGCCCACATATTTCTTAATCTTTTTGAGTGTTTTCATATCCGCATCACTAAATAATTTCCCAAAGATACTACAAATAAACATCCGGCATAAATACTTATATTTGGATTCGATAAACCGGATCCGGCAAGTTATACAACGCATTATGAAAAAGATAATTAACCTTTTATTCTTTGCAGCCATGATACTGAATTCCTGCGGACAACCATCAAATGAAGGTGCTACAGTCTATCTGACCAGAGAGATTTCACCCGAATCGCTGGTTAGAATTTACAAAGCCCTTGGCGTCCCGGCCAAAGGGCGCGTAGCCATCAAAATGAGCACCGGTGAGGGTAGCAATCCCAATTACCTCAAGCCGGAACTTGTCAAAGAACTGTTTTTTGAAGTGAACGGCACTCTTGTCGAATGCAACACCGCCTACAGCAGCGGTCCGGACGATTTGAAAGACGACCGCAACACATCGGCAAACCACTGGGATGTAATACGGCGCCACGGCTTTACCGAACTTTTCCCCGTGGACATTATGGACGAGTACGACGAGATCCGTATCCCTGTGAAAGACCGCTCCCACATCAAGTATGACATTGTGGGCGGCCATATGGCCAATTACGATTTCATGATTGCCCTCAACCACTTCAAGGGACACCCTATGGGTGGCTATGGCGGCGCGTTGAAAAATCTCTCAATAGGATGCGCCAGCCAGAACGGCAAGGCTTATATCCATTCAGCCGGCAAAATGGAGAAACTTGATATGGAGTTGCTCTGGACACCTGAATATATCGGCGACCAGGACGGATTCCTTGAGAGTATGGCCGCTTCTGCCCAGGCGGTAGTGGACTATTTCCAGCGTCAGGAAGGTATAATCTATATCTCTGTGATGAACAATATGTCTATCGACTGCGACTGTGTGGACCATCCCGAGCCCGTGAAACTCGAGGACTACGGCATCCTTGCCTCCACCGATCCGGTGGCCCTTGACCAGGCTTGCGTAGACATCATCAACAACCAGGAAGTGACCGCCACCAACGACCCTACCGACCTGCTTGGCCGCATCGACCAGCAACACGGCACGCACACCATCGACCATGCAGAAAAGATTGGGCTTGGCACGAAGAAATATACCATTGTAAGCATCGACAAGTAATCAGATAACCAACCGGACGGATGAAAGTATTACTCATAAACGGCAGTCCCCGTGCAAAGGGCAACACGTCCTTCGCATTGACAGAGGTCTCCAGGCAGCTGGAGAAGAATGGCATTGACAGTGAGATTGTCTGGATAGGCAACAAGCCTGTACGCGGTTGCATCGCCTGCAACCGGTGCAGGGAGAATCCCGGCAGATGCATATTCGACGATGACGTCTGCAACAGCATCAGCGCCAAGTTCACCGGGTGTGACGCATTGATTGTGGGCTCTCCCGTATATTGGGGACAGCCCAATGGCGCTTTGCTTTCCATCATCCAGCGAGCCTTTTACTCAAACGGTGCCAACATCGCCGGCAAACCTGCCGCTGCAGTTGCCGTATGCAGAAGAGGCGGTGCCACCGCATCGTTTGAAACCCTGAATATGCCCTTCCAGATGATGAATATGCCCGTTGTCACCTCTCAGTATTGGAATATCGTCTATGGCCGTGAACCCGGTCAGGCGGCATTAGACAGCGAAGGTATGCAGACTATGCGTGCACTGGCCAACAATATGGCCTGGCTGCTGAAAGCCACCGGCGGCAAGCCGGCACCGGGTCGCGCCGGCGAAGACTGGGAACCGATGCACTTCATCAGGTAAATCAGTATCTCTTACCGCCTGGCAGGCGCAAGAATAGCTCATAATGAGCAGACTGTTTGTCATACTGCTGGCCTTCGTGCTTTCACAGCAAATAGTGAAGGCCCAGGTCTCGTTCGACCCCGTTGAAGGGTGCCTGAACGTAGTTGATTTCACCGCTGGGAAAGGTTTCGGAGAATCTGGGAGCAACATCATCTCTGCCCGTTATCTTCACGAACGGTTTATCAATGAGCGATTCTGTGTTGGACTTGGAGTGGGTTACAGTTATCTCAACAGATGTCAATTCTCGGCTATTCCGCTCTTCTTCAGCACTCATTATTTTTTACTGGACAAGCGCTTCTCTCCATTCGTGAACATAAAGGCCGGCTTGTATTGGCCTGTCGGAATAAACAGCAATCAATCCGGAGTAAACCTATATTTAGCGCCAAGTGCCGGAGTCAAGCTACATATCACGCCCCGCATCGGTATACTGGCATCTTTGGGTTATGATGCTTATTTGCAGAAAACGCTTATTTCTGTCAAAAATGGGTATCAAACCAGAGTGGTGTCAAACTTGGATATCGGCTTAGGCGTTTGCTTCCAGATACCGGGATGGTAGCCGAAAACAAGAGCCGCAATCCGTAAAAATGGTAGGTGGCAACTGGTGTAATTCTTATACCTTTGTATTACCATGAAATCGGATGTCATACGTCTGGAAACCATTGAGGATTACTGCAATTGGTGCGGGTTTGATGCGCTGCATCCGCTCGTTACGGTTGTGGATATGAGGGATTTTTCCAAACAATACCCATCTGACAAGGTAAACCTTGACCTTTATGCGGTTTGGCTCACCAAGGGCAGCGGCTTCAGCGTTGGTTACGGGCTCAAACAGTATAAGTATTCCGATTGCAGCCTGATTTGCTTTGGCCCCGGGCAGGTGGTTCAAGTTAATACCCAAGACCGCAGGTCGGACGTTTCAGTGGGTTTGATATTCCATCACGACTTGTTATTGGGAACTCATCTGGGGAAGAAATTAGGCAGATATGCGTTCTTTTCATACAGCAGTTCCGAGGCTCTTCACCCTTCGCCCGGTGAGATGGTTCAATGCGAAGCCCTGGTGGACAAGATACACGATGTGCTAAAGCAGAACGGATCCAAGACCGACAGGGGATGGCTTTGCGACCTTATAGAATGTCTACTGGAAATCTGCCTTAAGTGTTACGACCGGCAGGTTGTGGTACACGAAGCCGGCAACAGCGATCTCCTGAGCGATTTCGAAAGGGCTCTCACACAATGGTACGAAAGTGGCTTTGTTGCGCGCAAGGGTTTCCCCAGCGTAGCCAGTATTGCCGACATTCTTAACCTGTCTCCCGGCTATCTTGGCGAGCAGATAAAGCATGAGACAGGCGTTAATATCCGGGATTATATCAAGTCCAGAATCATCCTGCTCTCAAAGCAGGCACTGCTGGCCACCGACCTTCCGATAGCCTCAATCGCCAATATGTTCGGCTTCACCTATCCGCAGCATTTCACCCGATTATTCAAGAATTTAACCGGAATGACGCCGGCAGAATACAGAAGACACAAATGAAACAGATAATCACCTTCCTGACCGCCGCAGCCCTGATGCTGACTGCCTGCAAATCAAACACAAACGAGAATATGAGCACCCTTACCCTTTCCCGTGAATGGGACAAGACCTTTCCCAAGTCCGAACTGGTGAACCACAGCAAGGTCACCTTCCACAACCGCTACGGAATAGAGTTGGCGGCCGATATGTATTCGCCCAAGAATGCCGATGGCAAACTGCCCGCCATTGCAGTAAGCGGCCCTTTCGGCGCAGTCAAGGAGCAGGCCAGCGGACTCTATGCCCAACATATGGCCGAAAGAGGATTTCTTACCATCGCCTTCGACCCGTCGTTTACCGGAGAATCGGGCGGTGAGCCCCGCAGGATGGCATCGCCGGATATCAATACCGAGGACTTCCTGGCTGCGGTGGACTTCCTTTCCACCTGCGACCTGGTGGACCCTGAACGCATCGGAATCATCGGCATTTGCGGTTTTGGAGGCATGGCCATCAATGCTGCTGCGCTTGACCCACGCATCAAGGCCACGGTGACTTCCACGATGTACGATATGAGCAAGGTGAATGTGGAAGGTTATTTCGCCAGTGAGGATACACCAGCCCAAAGGATGGAGAAACGCAAGGCCCTGGCTGCACAGCGCACGAAAGACTATGCAGCAGGCACTTATGAGCGTGCCGGCGGCGTCATCGACCCGCTTCCCGAAGATGCGCCGTGGTTCGTAAAGGACTATCACGCATACTATAAGACACCCCGGGGCTATCACGTGCGCAGCGGCAACTCCACCGATGGCTGGAACATCATCGGCTGCCAGAGCTTCCTGAACCAGCCCCTGCTGGCCTGGGCGGGCGAAATCGAGACACCCATGCTCATCATCCACGGCGAGAAAGCCCACAGCCGCTACTTCAGCGAGTATGCTTTTGGCCTGCTGACCGGAGACAACAAGGAACTGATGATCATCCCCGGTGCCTCCCATGTGGACCTCTATGACGATGTGGCCGGGGTCATCCCTTACGACAAGATAGGGGCTTTCTTCAAGGAGAATCTGAAATAGTATGATTCGCACATTAGCCATCGGAATCCTATCCACAGTCATTCTCCCGGTCATGCTCGCCTGCGAGAAACTTCCTGACCCGGTCGCACCCGATCCGCCCCAGGAAGAAAGGAAAGAAGGCCAGGAGAATAATGGCAACAATAACTCCGAGGGAACCGATAATACCATGCCCGAGACCATCAAAATCTCCGTTTCCGGAAAGACGCTTTCGGTGAAGATTGAAGACAACGATGCCACCAAGGCCCTTGTGTCGGCCCTGCGGGAGGCATCCATCACATATGAGGCCCACGATTATGGCGGCTTCGAGAAAGTGGGAGGACTCGGAAGGAGGCTGCCTTCCAGCGACTCGCAAATCACCACCCAGCCAGGCGATGTCATCCTCTACAGTGGCAACCAGCTTGTGCTGTTCTACGGCAGCAATTCCTGGAGCTACACGCGCATCGGCAGGATGCAATATGGAACGCTGGATCAATTGAAAGACTTCCTGCAGTCAGGCCGGGGAAATATTACAGTAACTCTGTCCCTGTGATATGAAATAGCAGAGGAAAATGAAAAGGATATTAGTTTTTTTGATGGCTATGTCAATGACCGCAAACGGGCTTTGGGCACAAATCGATGTACACAGCCATGCCATTACAGACTTCTATATGGAGTTTATCCGGGCGCACGGAGCCGGAATGAGTGAAGGGTTTCCCATCCCGTCCTGGAATGCAGAGGAGCACCTCGCTTTTATGGACAAGGCAGGGATCAGGACCTCTGTCCTGACTATGCCGGCACCCCAGCCGTGGTTCGGGGACGGCGCGGAATCGGCCGCATTCTGCCGCAAGTACAACGAAGCTTGCGCCGCGCTCAAGGCGCAGCATCCCGGACGCTTCCTTTTTTGTGCATCCCTGCCGCTGCCGGACGTGGCGCGCGCCATCGAAGAAGCAGTCTACGCGTTAGACACACTGGGTGCCGACGGGGTCAAGCTGGCCACCAACAGCTACGGCCAGTATCTGGGGGATCCGGACCTGGAGCCGATGATGGAAGTGCTTAATGAGCGCAAGGCTGTCATCATCACCCATCCGCACAAGCCGTCGGCGGCGAATGACCGGCTCATCGCCGATGTCCCTCTGGCATCGTACGAGTACCTGGCCGAGACCACGAGAGCCATCCTCAATATGGCAGCCCACGACGTCCTTGTCCGCTACCCAGACCTCAAGGTGGTCGTCCCGCACTGCGGCTCCTTCCTGCCTGCAGCGCTCCCGCGTTTCAAGGGCCTGCTGCCCGTTATGGTGAATAACGGCTATATGCAGCCGGTGGATGTGGATGCCAATGTTTCCCGGCTCTATTTCGACCTGGCCGGCGCCGCAACTGACGATGTTGTCCGGGCGCTGCTCTCCATCACCACTGCCGACCATCTGCTGTACGGTTCCGACTATCCTTATGTGTCCGCACAGGCACTGATGGGGGCTAAAGCCTCTCTGCAACAGCGGCTTCCGACTTTGGGCCTGGACCCGCAGGCTGTCCTGACTGACAACGCGCGGAGACTGTTCGGAGACTCCATACCCGCACGGGAGTATGGAGAAAGAATGGTCCGCCTCGCCGAGATAGATATCGTCCCGGAAAAACTGGAAGCTTATATGGAATTTGCTGCGGAAGTGGGCCGTGTGTCAATGGCGACGGAGCCCGGCGTAATCGCCCTGTTCTCTATGCAGGACAAGGCGGATCCCTGCAAGATTTACATCCTGGAAGTATATGCCGACCGGCAGGCCTATGAGGCACACATCCAGACATCGCATTTCCGGAAATACAAAGACGGCACCGCCGATATGGTCCGTTCCCTCAAACTCATTGACACCATCCCGCTGGTTATGGCGGATTTCTTAAAAAAAGCACTGTAACAATGAAAAGAATGATCCTGTCCGTGATGATGCTTTCAGCCCTGACGCTGACTGCCTGCGGACAAACCAAAAAACACAATGAAATGAAAACCCTCGTAGCCTATTTTTCCGCCACTGGAACCACTGAGGCCATTGCTGAAGACCTTGCCTCAGTGACGGGCGCCACCCTTTATGAAATCAAACCGGAAGAAAAATACACCGCCGCAGACCTCGACTGGCACGACAAGCAGTCCCGCACCAGCCTGGAAATGGCGGATAAGACTTCCCGCCCCGCAATCGTCAAAGACCTCAAGGATGCCGACAGTTTCGATGTCATCTATATCGGCTTCCCCGTATGGTGGTACACGGCCCCCACAATCATCAACACCTTTATCGAGACCTACGGTTTCGAGGGCAAGACAGTGATTTTCTTCGCCACCTCCGGCGGCAGCAGCATAGACAAGGCCAACAAGGACTTCAAGGCGCAGTATCCGAAAATCAACTGGAAAGAGGGCAAAACCCTGAATGGCGCGAAAAAAGCCGAAATCAAGGCCTGGGCTGACGGGCTGAAATAGGAGTCAAATATGATTAAACCCTACTGCGCCCGGAGGGGCCTGTGGACAAAACAAGATCGATATGAACCAGAAAGCACTTGTCATCTTCTTCTCCCACGCCGGCGAGAACTATTCCGTGGGTAACATAGAAGTGGGCAACACCAAGATTGTGGCCGACTATATCTCTGAGATTACCGGCGCCGGACAGTTTGAAATCGTAGCCGAAAAGGACTATGACATGCCCTATATGGACCTCATCAAAGTGGCCCAGGAAGAGACGAAAACCGGAGAACTGCCCGCATACAAAGGCGATGTAGATGTGACCCCCTACGATGTCATCTTCATCGGCGGGCCCGTCTGGTGGGGCACCTATCCGCAGGTGATGTTCACCTTCTTCAAGGATCACGACCTTTCAGGAAAGACTGTCATCCCGTTTACCACACACGAAGGCAGCGGCCTCACTTCCACCGTTCAGGATGTAAAGAAAGCCTTCCCCAAGGCCGATGTCAAGCCGGGTTTCGCAATCTACGGCCACGAAGTCCGTACCGGCAGGGCCAAAGTGGAGAAGTGGCTCAAGCATTTATAAGAAGGCCGCCAGATTTCTTAAACCTCTGATGCCTATATTCTCGGCAGCTTACGGGAAGACCTTTTGTCAAGCGTGCATGCCGTGTTGCTTGCCCCCGTACTCGAAGAGTTGTGCTTCAGGCAGATGGCCATATCGCCTTTCCGCCGCCGAGGCGCACAGGCAGTTGCCTGCGTGGTGACGGCTGTTTTGTTCGGGCTGCTCCACGTGCGTAATTTCCCGGGAGCCTTCCTCAGCGCCATAATCTATGGACTGGTCTTTATCTGGTCTGGAAGTATCTGGTGCAGCGTGGCACTCCTCGCAGGGAGGAATCTCACGGCAACACTCCTTGCCGTTTACAGCTGGCTGCAACTTGGCGATATTCAGATGGCGAGAATACCTGTAATCATACTGCCAGACATAAAGGTGGTCATCGCGAGTGTAATCCTGGCCGCTGCCGGCGCGTACTGGTTGATAAGGAAAAGATATATACCCTAGTACTTGATTTTGAAGTAATCCAGAAGCCCCTTATAGTTGTCCTGTGCGGTCAGGCAGGTATCAAGAAGATACCCATTGATATGCCCCCATTCGCTTAATCCTCGGTAGTAGAACCACTTAAGTTCATCAGTGATAATCAGCGGAACGATTCCGGCGGCCAGGCATTCCTTGAACATAACAAGACGCCCCACACGGCCGTTACCGTCCTGGAAGGGATGGATTGATTCAAACCGCTGGTGAAGGTCAATGATGTCCTCCAGTTTCTTTTCTTTCTTTGAATTATATTCGGCGAGCAGGGCTTTCATCTGTATATGGACCTGTTCCGGCGGGCAAGTGTCGCGGCCCCCTACCTCGTTTGGCAGTTTTTTGTAATCGCCCACATTGAACCAGTCCTTCCGGCTGTCGGACGTCCCCGTTTTCAGAATTCGATGAAGCTCTTTGATAAGACTCTCTGACAGTTTCTCTTCCGCCCTGTCGATAATCAGGTCTATGCAGCGGAAGTGGTTGGCTGTTTCCACAATATCGTCAACGCTCACGGCCTCGTCGGCCACCCCAATCATATTTGTCTCAAATATGTATCGGGTCTGGTCGTGGGTCAGACGGCTCCCTTCAATGTGATTGGAGTTATAGGTCAGGTCAATCTGTGTTCTATGGTAGATGCCGCCGTTGATTCTTCCCTCTTTCTCTTCCCTGAGACGTTTCAGGAGCGGAGACATACGGAACTTGCCCTTTCTGGGCAGCGGGGCATCCGCAGGGATGTTCCACGTTTTCCCGGACAGGAATGCGCCCCGCATCTTTCCTGCGCTGCACCAGGAACGCACAGTCCTTTCCGAGAGACCGTGCATATCGGCATATTGACTGACTGTTATGAAGTCCATTTTATCGGCAAGAATAAGTATTTCTTCGATACAAATATGGCAATTCTTGCCGATATCGGCAAATAATTGCAGGTTATAATAATTGGGGAACTATGTATAACTTTGATAGCTCGATAAATCGGTTTTTACAGACTATGGATAAAGGATTGCTGACGCAAGCGTTGTCAAAATTCTTCCTGGGGGTCATCCTCCTCGGAATTCTCTTATTCCTTCCGGCCGGGTCTTTTCACTATTGGCAGGGATGGCTGCTGATGGGCATTCTGTTCGTGCCGATGTTTGTGGCCGGGCTGGTGATGATGACAAAAAACCCTGATTTGCTGCGAAAGCGCCTGAACGCAAAAGAACAGGAGAATGAGCAGAAAACCGTGGTAAGGCTGAGCGGCTTATTGTTTATCGCGGCCTTTGCCGTCGCAGGTTTGAACTGGCGCTTTGGCTGGTGGATCTTGCCAGATTGGGCCGTGTGTATGGCTGCAGGCTTGTTCCTGGCTTCTTATCTTCTGTATGCTGAGGTGCTGCGGGAGAATACTTACCTGTCCCGGACCATCGAAGTCCAGGAGAACCAGAAAGTCATTGATACCGGCCTCTATGGCATTGTCCGGCATCCGATGTATATGGCCACCACCATTCTTTTCCTGGCAATGCCGCTGGTGCTGGCCTCTCCCCTCTCATTCATTATCATGCTGGGATACATTCCAGTGATTGCCAAGCGCATCAAGAATGAAGAGAAAGTGCTGGAAGAAGGGCTGGAGGGTTACAGGGAGTACAAGCAGAAGGTGAGATACAAAGTGATACCGTTCGTATGGTAAATTATTCATTACTACTTTCCTTTCGCCTGACACTGACCATACCCCGAAAACGGAGACCGAAAGTGATCGGAATAATCCATATATTCTGCTGCGCCCAAGGATAATAACTACCTTTGACAGTTAGATAAAACGATAATTATGGCCTGCAATCCAGACTTCGTCCAATACATCATCGACCAGTGCTCCGGCGCCGGTGAGATTGCCGTGAAAAAGATGATGGGAGACTACTGCGCCTATTGTGACGGTATTCTCTTCGGGCTCATCTGTGACAACAACTTCTACGTGAAGGTGACCGAACCTGGCAGAGCTATCCTCAAGGAGGTCATCCTTCGGCCGCCGTATGAAGGCGCCAGGGACTATTTCTACATCAGCGATGTGGATGACCGGGACTACTTGACGATGCTCATCACAGCCACGATCCCTGCGCTCCCAAAGCCAAAGGCGAAGAAAAAGCCGATAAAGTGAGCAGCGGAGAACCTTTGTACTTGTTTGCCGGCTTTGACCGTTCTGGAGAGTGTAAAATCACTTGACCGAGTAAAGGGTGAAACACATTCCCAACATAATTACTATCCTCAGATTCCTTGGAGCCGCCCTTCTGTTGCTCTGTAGTCCGGCAGGTGCGGCTTTCTGGATAATTTATGGCCTGTGCGGTGTTGGTGATATGCTGGATGGTTACCTGGCGCGGAAACTGCACGCCGCAAGTAAGACCGGTGCCGTGCTGGACAGTGTGGCGGACATCTGCTTTGTCGCTTGCTGCGCAATACGGTTAATCACAGTTGTGAAGATTCCGACGTGGTTATGGATCTGGGCAGGGGTGATTATCGCCATCAAAATCTGCAATCAAGTTTCTGCACTGGTTGTCTGCAAACGCTTCCGCTTCCCTCACACAATAGCGAACAAACTGACTGGTCTTTTGCTCTTCCTCTCTGTCCCTACAATATTCTGGACCGTTGTCCCCCTCGCAGTTGCCGCCGGTGTCGCCTCATTTGCCGCCGTTCAGGAAGGCCATTTAATCAGGACACTCAAGTGTTGAAAAAAGAATACGCTATATTTGGTTATATCGGGCTTCCGGCCTGGTTCTGTGATGGCCGGCAGGCTCCGGGTACAAGAAAAAGCCGCAAGAAGCGGCTTTTTCTTGTACCCGGAGCCGGGGTCGAACCGGCACAGCCTCGCGGCCACTGGTGTTTGAGACCAGCGCGTCTACCGATTCCGCCATCCGGGCTTATGAAATGAGGAGCTTACAGCCCCCGGCAGACGTCCCATAACGGGAAGTGGGTGCAAAGGTATGGCATTTTTCCGAAATTCCAATACTATGTTTCGTACCTGAAGATGCAGAAGCGCGGGAGAACCCCGTGGCGGCAAATGTGCTGTCATTCAGCATTTTACGCTAACTAACCCGCGCGTATTAATGCGGGTTGCTTTTAATAAGTTGTTGATAATCAGAGGGATTGCCGCCAGCGTTCTCTTGTTGGACAGCGGAGTGTGGTATAGAATCCTTGACTATTTCAGTGGGAATCTAGGCCACAAGCGGTCAATGACATCTACATCATCTACCTTTACTGTTGTGTCGCTGATATAGTCGGCAGCCAGCAGCGTCATTGCCAGCCGGTGGTCACCGTGCGATGAGACATTCCCGCCTTTAAGCGTCTTGTTGAACCCGCCACTGACACTTACACAATCCCCGTCAAGTTTAATTTCTGCACCAAGGTTCTGAAACTCCTTGACATACTGTGACTCTTTACCCATAAGGGAGCGGACGCCGTGGATACGGCTCTCACCCTCACAACGCAGCGAGAGCAGAATCAGTGGCCCCAGAAGGTCGGGGCACGAAGCGATATCGCATTCGAATGCCGCCATTACTGTACGCAGGGCAGAGTGATAACCTATGGTGTCGGTGAGATAATCCATCTCCGGGTCGGTGAAGCGTTCTATATCGGCTCCCGCGGTCTCCAGCACCTCCAGGATATAGTTTTCTGCCTGAAGCGATTTCACCAGCATATTGTCCACGCCTGCTTCGCCCGCAACCGCACCTAGCACCAGCCAGAGTGCTGCAGCCCCCCAGTCGTTCTCAATCTCCATCCGCCCGGGTCGGTATGCCTGCCCGCCGGAGAAACTGTAAGTTACGCATTTTCCGTCGGCACCGGAGACTTCATCATACTTTATCCCCATACGGGAAACGACGTCGGCAGATACCTGAATATGTGGCTGCACGGCGGTATCACGCACTTTTACTACAACATCCCCGTCTTCTACCAATGGCAGTGCCATCATAAGTCCGGAGGCAAACTGCGAGCTTGCAGGAGAAACGATATTGTATGTTCCGGCTTTGAGCGGCCCTTGGACAAACGCCGGCAAGCGCCCTTGAGAGAAATCGACGAATACCCCGTGGCGGGTGAGCTCCGGACACCCTTTGGAAAATTTCCGCTGCATAAGGGCCCCACGCCCCGTTATCATAACCATCTTGCGCGAAAGTGCCGCAAGAGGTATGCATATGCGGCACAACAAGCCGCAACTGCCGATATCCAGAATGTCCCGCCTGACCTTGAGCCCGTCTTTGCCGATATTCTGATTGCCGGTAATTGTGAGCGACCTGTTCTTGAAATCGATATCTATGGTGGCGAAAAGCTGCTTTGCCACATTGATGGCATCCAGGACATCATCGCAGAGGGTTACATTGTCCAGCACCGTGACGCCGGAGGTGAGGGCCGCCGCAACAATTGCCCTGACGGCTATGCTCTTTGCAGAAGGGGGATAAACGTCACCAATAACAACATTATCCTCCTTTGGCAGGATGTCATAGAAGAGCGGCTGCCCCTCCGCGGTGGGGAGACGGCGGCGGGGGGCGCAATACATCAGCGGAGCCCCTTTGTGGAAGGAATCGTAACGCGACTGCTCCCCTTCGCTGCCCATGGCAAATGCGATGAGACGGCCGGCCTCAAAATGGTCGTAAAGCGCCAGCACGCGGCTGCTTTCTGCCGAGTGGTGGGCGGTGGTTACAATCTTTGCTATATCGGCGCCCAAGGCAAAACAGCGGTTAACCGTAGCCGTCAGGCTTTCCGTAGAGTCGGTGCCGAAGGCGTTGTGATAAGACAGTATCACCTTGCAGCCATAGTTCATGGCAAGATTCATCAGCCACTTGAGCTCCGGCCTGGGGAAATCCATGTCGATATCGATATAATCGGCGCCGGCAATGATGGCTGCGCTTAGTACCCTGACCGCCATATCCACCTCAGATGTTTCGGGAGCATCATCGCCACCCTCCAGATCAAGTGTATCAACCTCGCTCGGGTCCTTGATGCGATAGGTGGCCACCACGCGGCAGTCACCCCTGTTAGCCATAAAGTATCTGATGTCGGGCACGTCGAAGATCAAATCGTCCAGACGCAATTCAACCGCGTGCTCTCCGATGCCGGCATTTGCCCACGCGAGGCAATAATCGACATCCATCTGACACAGAGAGCAGCAAACCAGACCCATAAGGACTATTTATTCTCTATCCAGCGGTCAATCGACTGATAGAGCTGCTTGTCGTAACGCAGATTCACTATGGAAGATGCCTTCTGGAAATAGTATTTTACTGCGATATCCGACTCTATGAGCGGCTTGACCTCATCTTTGACCAGGCGCAGTGCATCCTCCTTGCTGATGTCCAGCTTGGCCTTGAGCGCCTCTATCTCGGCGCGGCAACTGTCGTAGGTCCCCTCGTATTTGGCAGCCTCCACCAGCTTCTCTATCTCTGCGTCACTGCCGCTCCGCCAGTCAAAGGTCTTGTTCTCGCAGAAGGCAATGAACTCCTCGTATTCCTCGTCAGAGAGAGAGAACTCGGAGGCCGGGGCGATGGTTTCGTGACGGTTATAGTAATCGATAGCGTATTCGCCTATGATATCGTTGTAAACCAGCGAATATGTCGGGCGGCTGTAACGGGTGTTCTCAACCACGATATCGGGGGTGATGCCGCCGCCATCTTTCACAATGCGACCGGAAGCAGTCTTGAACTCGTGGGTGAGTGAATCTGGAATCGAGCCGACGCTGCCGTCCTCGTTACGATGGCTGTAATCTATAGCCTGCACGCAACGGCCGCTGGGTGTATAATACTTGCCGGTGGTCACCTTGAGTGTACCGTTGAAAGCCGTAGGGCGCACCGACTGGATGAGCCCCTTGCCAAAAGAACGGGTGCCGGCTATAGTGCCGCGGTCCAGATCCTGGAAGGCGCCCGCCACAATTTCGCTGGCGGAGGCGCTGCCGCTGTTAATCATCACCATCACGGGAATCTCTGTATCAATGGGATCTGTCTGGGTGCGATATGACACATTCATCCCCCTCATACGTCCTTTTGAAGAGACCACGAGGGTACCTTTGGGCACGAACATCGACACCAGTTTGATAGCTTCGTCCATAAGTCCGCCACCGTTGCCGCGCAGGTCAATGATAAGGCGTTTGGCTCCTTGTTTCTTGAGTTCCTGGAAGGCATGTTTGAATTCCGAATGCATCCCGGATGTGAAACCGGTGATGGAGATATAACCAATATCGTCACGGAGAATACAGTAATTCTCTATGTTGGAGATATGTATCCGCTCACGCTTTACAGTGATATCCGTAACCTCTTTAGTGCGACCCTTGATTACCTTGAATTCCACTTTGCTGCCAGGCTGCCCTTTCATCCGGTTGGAGGACTCCTGTGAGGTCTCTCCATAAACGCTCTTTCCGTCTATGGCTATTATGCTGTCACCGGGCTGCAGCCCAGCCTTCACCGCCGGACTGTCGGGATAGGGTTCCGTGATGAGCACCGCCTCGCCCGGACGTTTTTTGATGAGTGAGCCCACACCGCCATATATGCCAGTTGTCATCATCTGCACGTCATCTTCATCCTCTTCAGGGTAATAGACCGTATAAGGATCCAGAGATGATAGCATAGCGTTGATGCCGGTAGTCACAAGTTTGCCAAACTGAAGGGTATCTACATAGTTTGCAGAGAGTTGCTTCAGGATTGAATTCTGTATGTCAAGCGACTTGGCCAGGTCAAAATTGGCACTCTGGGCCGATGCGGTCAGGGAAAAGACCGCCAAAGCGAATATCGCCAATATCTTTCTCATATTTCTTATGACTTATTGTTCACCGGCCCTGATTTGGCAAAAATGATACCAATCAGGCCTCTTTGATGTAGTTTACAATCCATGCGCCGACCTCTTTGGTACCATACTTGGCACCGCCGGAAACCTGTATCTCCGGGGTGCGAACATTGGCATCTAGCGATGCAGCCACCGCACGGCGGATCAGCGCGCCCTCTTCTTTGAGGTCGAAATACTCGAACAGCATGGCTGCGGAGAGTATCTGCGCAAGCGGATTGGCAATATTCAACCCCTTGGCTGCGGGCCAGCTGCCGTGAACCGGCTCAAAGACGGGAGTATGTTCCCCTGTAGAGGCGCTGGGAAGAAGCCCCATGCTACCTGTGATGCAGCTACCCTCGTCGGTGAGGATATCTCCGAAAGTGTTCTCAGTAACCATCACATCAAAAAACTTGGGCTCCTGAATCATGCGCATAGAGGCGTTGTCCACATACATGAAATCGGTGGTCACATCGGGATACTGAGGAGCCATCTCCTGCGCCACTTTGCGCCACAGACGGCTGGATGCCAGCACATTGGCTTTGTCCACAACGGTGAGGTGGCGGTTGCGGCGGCGGGCATACTCATAACCAACCTTGAGGATGCGCTCCACCTCGCCACGGGTATAATAGTTTGTGTCGTAGGCCTTCTCGTCGTCCTGATACTTCTCCCCGAAATACATGCCGCCGGTGAGTTCGCGGATACAGATGAAATCGGCGCCGCGCACCAGTTCGTCCTTCAGCGGAGAGTTGTGAACAAGGCAGTCGAAGGTCTCGATGGGGCGGATGTTGGCAAACAGGCCCAGCTTCTTGCGCATGGCCAGCAGACCCTGCTCCGGACGCACCTTGGCTGTTGGATTGTTATCGAAACGGGGGTCGCCGACTGCGGAGAACAGTACGGCGTCGGCCTCCATACATGTCTGGAAAGTCTCCTCCGGGAACGGGTCACCTACCTTGTCAATGGCATCTGCTCCGCATACAGCCTCTTTGAAAGATACTTCGTGCCCGAACTTGTCGCACACCGCCTGCATTACGTCAACACCAACTTTGGATATTTCGGGACCGATACCGTCACCGGGAAGAACTGCTATCTTAAGTTTCATTGTATATTAGTTTTCGCTTGTTATGATATTCAGCATTTTCATTGTCGCCTTGATGGCCGCCTCGACCTGATCTGCATCCAGGCCGCGGGTGTGAATGGTGCGGCCGTTGTAATCCCAGTCGATGCGGGTCTGCACCAGCGCGTCGGTACGTCCTCCGGGAGGGATCGACACGGCGTAATCGCTCAGCCAGGGGAACGCGAGCCCCAGATGGTCGCGGAAGATGTGGCGCACGGCACGCACAAAGGCATCGTACTGGCCATCGCCGGAGGCCTGCTCCTGATAGACCTTACCCTTGACCTCAAGCTTGACGATTGCCGTTGGTTTGAGGCCGTGGGCGGTACTTACCATATAGCTGAGCAACTTGACATTCTCCTGAGTTATGTCGTGCCCCAGCACGTCGCTTACAATGAACGGGAGGTCGTCCGGGGTCACTGTCTCTTTCTTGTCACCGAGCTCGATTATACGGTCGGTGACGCGGCGGGTCTGCTCCGGAGTCAGGTCCAGATTCATGTTCTCCAGGTTCTTGAGGACATTTGCCTTACCGCTGTTCTTACCAAGGGCATACTCCCGTTTGCGGCCGAAGCGCTCCGGCAGAAGGTCGTTGCAATAGAGGTTGTTCTTCTTGTCACCGTCGGCATGGACACCTGCCACCTGAGTGAACACATTGTCGCCCACTATGGGACGGTTGGCGGGTATCGGGGTGCTGGAATAGCTCGACACCATTCGGCTTAGCTCGTGAAGGCGGCTTTCGTCTACACCGGTAGCCACTTCAGCCATGTCTGCCAGGACTGCCTCCACGCTGGCAAGCGGGGCATTGCCGGCACGCTCGCCGAGGCCGTTCACGCAAGTGTGAACCCCCTGGCAACCCGCCTTGACTGCGGCCAGGGTATTGGCCACCGCCAAATCATAGTCGTTATGGGCGTGGAAATCGAACCTCAACTCCGGGAACCGGGCCACCATCTGCCCCACAAAATCTGTCACCTGAGAGGGCGAGAGCACCCCCAGGGTATCTGGCAGCATAAAGCGGCACACTCCGCAACCTTTCATGGATTCGACCATGTTGAAGACATACCCGGGAGAATTCTTCATCCCGTTGCTCCAGTCTTCGAGATAGAGGTTCACCTCCAGACCCTTGCTATGGGCATAGACGATGGCTTCCCGGATTTGGGCGATGTGCTCTTCAGGGGTCTTGCCCAGCTGCTCGCGGCAGTGGCGCTCGCTACCCTTGGTGAGCAGGTTCATAACGCGGGCACCGCAACCGGAGATCCAGTCTGCAGAGAGTGTCCCGTCCACAAATCCGAGCACCTCTACGCGCTCCAGCAAGCCGTTGCGCTCAGCCCACCCGCAAATTTCGCTCACCGAATCCCGCTCCCCTTCAGAAACGCGGGCCGATGCGACCTCGATGCGGTCGACCTTGGCACTCTGCAGCAGGAAACGGGCGATGAGCAGCTTCTCGTGCGGCACAAAATTGACGCCGCTGGTCTGCTCCCCGTCCCTCAGGGTCGTGTCCATAATCTCGATCTCCCGCTTCTCCATGATATCTCTTTTATGCATTGGCCTTTTCCCACGCCTCGATCTTTGATTTGCTCTCCAGAAGAAAATCGATGTCGTCGAGGCCGTTCATAAGGCAGTATTTCTTGTAACCGTTCAGGTCAAAATGTTCGCTGCGGCCGGTGGCCAGGTTGGTGACTGTCTGAGCGGGCACATTAACCTCAACCTCGGTGGCCGGGTTGGCCTTGATGCTTGCAAACAGCTCTGCGAGAAAATCTTCGCTCACAGTGACGGGCAGCACAAAGTTGTTCAGCTCGTTGTTGCGGTGGATATCGGCAAAGAAGCTCGAAATCACCACGCGGAAGCCGTATCCCGCGATGGCCCATGCGGCGTGTTCGCGGCTGCTGCCGTTACCGAAGTTTTTGCCTGCTACCAGAATGCACCCGCTGTATGTAGGGTCGTTCAGTACGAAATTCTGGTTGGGCGTGCCATCGGCGTTGTAGCGCCAGTCGCAGAACAGGTTGTCACCAAAGAATTTCTCGTCGCGGGTGGTAGCCTTCAGAAAGCGGGCGGGGATTATCTGGTCGGTATCCACATTCTCCAGAGGGAGGGGGACACATGTACTCTTGATTATGTTAAACTTCTGTTTCATGGCGGCTTACATTAAGGTTCTGGGATCTGTGACAACACCGGTAACGGCTGCGGCTGCGGCAGTCAAAGGACTGGCCAGCACGGTGCGTGCACCAGGACCCTGACGTCCCTCGAAGTTGCGGTTGGAGGTAGAAACCGAGAGCTTCCCTGCAGGAATCTTGTCGTCGTTCATGGCCAGGCAGGCGCTGCAGCCGGGTTGGCGGATTTCGAAACCGGCCTCCTCGAGTATTTTGTCCAGGCCCTCGCTCTCTATCTGCTCCTTAACCATCCAGCTGCCTGGTACCAGCCAGCAAACCACTCCGGGAGCCTTTTTGCGCCCTGCGGCGATGGAGGCGAATGCCCGGAAATCTTCTATACGGCCGTTGGTGCAACTCCCGCAGAACACGTAGTCGACCTTCTTGCCCAGCAACTGCTCTCCGGGAGCGAAGCTCATGTAATTGAGCGAGCGCAGGAATGAAGCCTGACCGCTCTCGGGCACACTGGCGAGCGCCGGGATTGAACTTTCGATACCCATGCCCATACCCGGATTGGTACCATAGGTCACCATCGGGGTGATGTCCTCTGCCTTGTATACGATTTCCCGGTCAAACACTGCGTCGTCGCCACTGCGGAGGGTCTTCCAATATTCAACCGCCTTGTCCCACTCGGCCCCCTTGGGAGCATGCTCGCGCCCCTTGATGTATTCGAACGTCTTCTCGTCGGGAGCGACAAAGCCGCCGCGGGCACCCATTTCTATGGAGAGGTTGCAAAGTGTAAGGCGTCCCTCCATACTGAGGTCGCGAACCACGCTGCCGGCATACTCGACAAAATAACCCGTAGCACCGCTTGTGGACATCTTGCTCATGATGTACAGAGCCACATCTTTTGCTGTAACTCCCTTTGCCAGTTTACCTTCTACACTGATACGCATGGATTTGGGCTTCTGCTGCAGGATGCACTGAGAAGCCATCACCATCTCCACCTCGGAAGTTCCGATTCCGAAGGCAACCGCACCCATGGCACCGTGGGTCGAGGTGTGGGAGTCGCCGCACACGATTGTCATGCCGGGCAGCGAAAGGCCTCTCTCGGGCCCTACGACGTGGATAATGCCGTTGCGCTTGTCCAGCATCCCGTAGTGGGTCAGGCCAAATTCGGCGGCATTTGCGGCCAGGGTGTCGACCTGTTTCTTGGAGACGGGGTCCTCGATGGGTTTGTCTTGGTCGTGGGTGGGTGTATTATGGTCCGGCATGCATACGATCTGCTGCGGGCGGAGAGGCTTGATGCCTCGCTCCCGCATACCGTCAAATGCCTGTGGTGTAGTCACTTCATGGCAGTACAGCCGGTCTATGTAGAGCTGTGTGGGGCCGTCCTCAACTATCTGGACGACGTGCTTGTCCCAAATCTTATCGAAAAGTGTGTTCATCGCATTTGGTCTAATGGAGTGCAAAGGTTTGAATTTTTAACCATTTAACCAATTTTTCCGATTACAAGTTATCCGGTTGACTTGCCCCAGAAAACCTATTTTTATTATATCTTTGTAAGAATACTACCCATTCTATATGAAAACAACACCCTATAGCACTGTTCTTGAGAAATTCCGCCGGAATGTGGAGATGTTCCCGGACAATACCGCAATCGTATTTGAAAACATAAGTCTGACATATCGTGAGGTTGACCGGCTTTCGGACAATCTGGCGGCATATATCGAATCGCAAGTCCCGCCCAAAAGCGTGGTGGGCATTATGCTGGGGCGCAACGAATATATGATGCTGGCGCCGCTGGGCGCACTCAAGGCGGGATGCGCATATCTCCCTCTGGATCCCTCATACCCGCCCGAGCGACTGGCATTCATGATGAAGGACGCCGGCGCACGGATGCTGCTGGCCGACGAGGATCTTCTCCCCATATTGAAAGAGTATGACGGCCCGGTGCTCAAGACGGAGGATATCCGGAAACTGCACCCCGGAAAACCCTCGGCACAACCGGCACCGGAAGATCTTTTCCTTTTGCTGTACACCAGCGGCACTACCGGCACCCCCAAGGGCTGTATGCTCTCCCATCAGAACGTATTCATCTTCTGTGACCACCATCGGGAGAACGTAGGATTCGACAATAACACACGCATGACCGGGTATGCCAGTTTCGGATTCGACGCCTTCGCCTCAGACATGTATACCTCCATCATCTCCGGCTCGACACTGTACATAATCCCGGAGCGCATCCGGCTCAACCTTGCCGCCCTGCATTCTTATTTTGAGGAGAACGGCATCACCCACTGTTTCATGACCACTCAGGTCGCCACCCAGTTCGCCATCAATTATCCCGAATGCAAAGGGCTCAAAGTGATGTATACTGGCGGCGAAAAGATGTCTTCCTTCCCGCTTCCAAAATATAGGCTCTTCAACTGCTACGGCCCCACGGAGTGTATGTGTTACGTTGTCTGCGAAGAGGTGAAGGTGCAGGAGGAGAACATCCCCATCGGGCTTCCCTTGCCCGGCATCCATACCTACATCGTGGATAAGGACGGCCATCAGGTGCCGCAAGGAGAGAACGGTGAGCTCTGGATTGCCGGCCTGCAGGTCGGCATGGGCTACCTCAACAGACCCGACAAGACGGCCGAGGCATTCCTCGAGAATCCATTCGAGAAAGACCCCGATTACGCCCGTGTATACCGCACCGGCGACATCGTGCGTTACCGCCCCGATGGCAAGATAGAATATGTCGGCCGCAAGGACGGTCAGGTAAAAATCCGCGGATTCCGTATCGAACTCAAGGAGGTAGAAGCCGTTATCCGCGAGTTCCCCGGGATCAAGGATGTCACTGTGCAGGCCTTTGACGAGCCCGGCGCAGGCGCAGGCAAGTTCCTGGCCGCCTACATAGTGGGCTCCGGAGAGATCAATATCCAGGAGCTCAACGATTTCATCGCCTCCAGGAAACCTCCATACATGGTCCCTGCCGTCACCATGCAGATAGACGCCATCCCCCTGAATATTAACCAGAAGGTGGATGTGAAGGCCCTTCCCAGGCCCGAGCCCCGCAACCATAAGCAAGAGACCCATGTGGCACCTTTGAACGTTCTGGAAGAAGAGATCAGCGCCCTCATCAGGGAGAGCGTGGGCATCAGCGGCTTCGGCCTGACGGACCCCCTGTATTACAGCGGCCTGTCGTCCCTGAGCGCCCTTCGCCTGGCCACCGAACTGTACAACCGCTACGGGCTGGATCCCGACATGAACACATTTGTGAAGACGGCCAGCCTCCAGAGCATAGAAAACGACATTCTCAAGATATTGATGGCCAAGGACGCGGCTCAGGAAACGGAGACGGAAAGTGCTGCCGACGAGCCGCAGGAACTTACTTTCCAGCAGACCGGTCTCTACCTGGACTGCGTCAGAAACCCCTCTTCTACCGCCTATAACCTGCCTTTCATCCTCACTTTCCCCGAAGGGACCGGAGGCGATGACCTGAAGAGAGCCCTGCGCGCAGTGCTGGAGGCACACCCCGCCGTGCTGGGCCATTTTGAGCAGAAAGACGGCAAGGTGTTCCTGATGCCCGGCAGGATGGGAGAGGATATTCCATACACCACCCTCAAGAGCGAGGAGGAGTTCCTCAAGCTGAAGGAGACCTTCATGCAGCCGTATAACCTCGGCACAGGGCCGCTCTACTGCTTCAATATTGTGAAAACGCCCTTCAAGCTGCGGCTGATGGGCGATATTCACCATCTGGTGTTCGACGGCCGCTCTTACGACGTATTCCTCGAGCAGCTCACCGCCGCCATGGAGGGGAAAGCTCCCGAGATGGAGAGTTATACCTACTTCCAGTACGCCAAGGACCAGCAGGCATATCAAGACAGTCCCGAATTCAAGGAGGCGGAGGATTTCTTCACCTCCCAGCTGGCCGCCAAAGAAGACGAGACCGGCGTGCTGCCCGACAAGAAGCCCCAGGAAGACACCGTGGGCCACGAATTGTGGCTGAGGAAAAAAATCGGATGCGACGTGACGGCACGCTGCCACGCACTGGGAATCTCCCCGGCCAGCTATTTCCTCGGAGCCGCCTTCGTGACGGTGAGCGCATTCTCAGGCCAGCAGAAGGTATTCATGTGCACCGTGGCCAACGGCCGCAATGATATGCGCAGTTCCAATACCTTCGGTATGTTCGTGAACACCATCGCACTGGCTGGCGAGGTTGCCGGCCAGCAGGCCGACGAATTCCTCAAGGAGACCGACCGCAACTTCTCCAAGGCGCTCTCTTACCAGAATTATCCCTTCGCCCGCGTCTCTTCTGCATTCGATTTCCATCCCGCGGTGATGCTGGCATACCAGGTGGGTCTGGTAGAGAAATACAGCATCGGCGGCAAAGTATTGGAGGACGAACTGCTCACCCAGGACACCCCCAAGTTCCCCCTGAGCATCTTCATAGAAGGGACCGAGGATGCTCCAGAAATCGCCCTGGCCTATGATGACAGCCTTTATAACGAGCCGCTTATACAGAGCTTTGCCGATACGCTGGAGACCGTGTGCCGCGGCCTTCTCAAAGACGGCCCTCTTACAGGCATCCAGTTCGTTGACGGGCCTATTCTGCAGCAGCTGGACAGTTTCAACAATTACTCCCAGGAGGTGGATCTGAGCCGTACGGTGGTGGATTTGTTCCGGGAACAGGCTCGGGCTACTCCAGATGCCGCCGCCGTGCTCTTTGACGGTAAAACCATAAGCTACGGCGAGCTGGACCGCTATACGGATGCCCTGGCCGCCAAGATTCAAAGCCTCGGCCTCGGCGAAGAAGATGTTGTGTCCGTGCTCATCAACCGCAACGCATGGATGACCAAAGCCTCCCTTGCGGCAATGAAGGCTGGCTGCGCATACCAGCCGCTCGATCCTTCTTATCCCGCCGAGCGCCTCAACTTCATGATAAAGGATGCCGGGGCCAGGCTCCTCATTGCCGAACCCGGGCTGGTGCCCCTGGTGTGCGACTACAAGGGCCCCGTCCTCACCACAGACAATCTGGAAGACCTTCCCGAGGCAACCGTACTGCATGGTGGCCCCAAGCCGGAGAATATGTATATCCTGCTCTATACCTCCGGATCCACCGGCAAGCCCAAAGGGTGCATGCTGGAACACCATAACCTCGTGAACTTCTGCGCATGGTACCGCGAGTATTTCGATCTCCACCCGGGAGACCGCGTGGCGGCATTCGCAAGCTACGGTTTCGACGCCAACATGATGGACCAATACCCGGCCCTGACCAGCGGCGCCTGCGTATGCATCATCCCGGAAGAGGTGCGCCACGATCTGAAAGCGCTGGATGCCTTCATCACCGACAACGGCGTCACCCACAGTTTCATGACTACCCAGGTGGGTGTGTTGTACGCCCGCAACTTCCCCGACAACCCGTCGCTGAAGCACCTGTCCACCGGCGGCGAGAAACTCGTCTCGATGGCTCCCCCTTCTTATGCATTCTACAATGGCTACGGCCCCACCGAATGCACCATCTTCACCACGATATTCCGCGTGCTGGAGCGCGAAGACAATATCCCTATCGGACATCCCCTGTCCAACGTCCTGCTGTACGTGGTCGATCGCCAGATGAGGCGCCTGCCCGTGGGCGCGGCCGGAGAACTGCTCATCAGCGGTGCCGGAGTGAGCCGCGGCTACCTCAACAACCCTGAGAAGACCGCAGAGAGCTATATCGAGAATCCCTTCGTGAAAGGGATGCGCGCTTACCATTCGGGAGACATCGTCCGCTATCGCAGTGACGGCAACATTGAATTCGTGGGGCGCAAAGACCGTCAGGTCAAGATCCGCGGCTTCCGCATAGAACTCAAGGAGGTCGAAGAGGTGATCAGGGAGATACCGGACGTACAGGATGTCACTGTGCAGGCCTTCGACTCCCCTTCTGGCGGCAAGTTCCTGGCTGCATACGTGGTACTCAAGGAGGGGACCCTCGACGCCAAGGCCGCTGCCGACTTCATCCGCGAGCGCAAGCCGCCTTATATGGCTCCCGCCGCATGGGTACAGTTGGATGCCATCCCGCTCAACGTCAACCAGAAGGTGGACGTGAAGGCGCTGCCACCGGCAACACCCACCGCCACAGAAGATTACGTTGCCCCTGTTGGCGAGACCGAGACGGCACTCTGCAACATCTTTGCATCGCTGCTGGGAGTCGATCGCGTGGGTGCCATCGAGTCGTTCTTTGACCTGGGCGGAACCTCGCTGATGGTGACCAACGTCATGGTCGAGGCGGAGAAGCAGGGGCTGCATTTCGCATATTCCGACGTGTTCTCCCATCCTTCTGCCAGGGCGCTGGCCGCATTCCTCAACGGAGGACAGACTCAGCAGCAGGAGGACAGCAACATCACAGGCTACGACTATACCGACATCGACCTTCTCCTCGAAGAGAATAATCTGGATTCGTTCCGTAACGGAGAGGGCCTCAGCCTCGGACGCAATATCCTGCTGGCCGGCGCCACCGGTTTCCTGGGCATCCACGTGCTCAAGGAGTTGCTCGATAGCACCGGTCCCGATACCACCATCTGGTGCCTGCTGCGCGGCAAGGGCAGCCTTACCCCTGAACGGCGCCTGACGGAGATGCTGGTATATTATTTTGAAAAAGACTACCGCAACCTCCTCGGAAAGCGCATCCGCGTTGTCGAAGGCGACATCACCCGCCCAGAAAGCTTCGCTTCGCTCGAAGGGATAGACATGGTGTTCAACTGCGCCGCCAATGTCAAGCATTTCTCAAAGGGTACCGACATCGAAGACATCAACTACGGAGGTGTAAAGAACCTCGTGGAGTTCTGTGAGAAGAGGGATGCATACCTCGTGCAGGTATCTACCGAGAGCGTTGGCGGCCTCACCCCCGGCTCCGTACCCGACACACTCACCGAGCAGATGCTCTTCTTTGGACAGCTCACCGACAACCAGTACGTCCATTCCAAGTTCCTGGCAGAAAGGATTATCCTGGAGCACATGGCCCAGGGGCGGCTCAAAGCCAAGATCATGCGCGCCGGTAACCTGTCGCCCCGCGCCGAGGACGGTGAATTCCAGGTGAACATGAACTCCAATGCCTCCATGGGCCGCCTCAAAGCCTTCAAGATGCTGGGAGCATGTCCCTACCACATGCTGGAGGGAGAGATAGAATTTACCCCTATCGACCAGGCCGCACACGCCATGGTGCTGCTGGCCCGGACTCCCCTGAAGAACTGTGTATTCAACGTCTCCAACAACCACATCGTCCCGATGGACGACGTGCTTACCCGTCTGGAAAAAATTGACGGGAAACCATTGGAGTACGTTGAGATGCCTGAATTCCTACAGAGGATGGAGGCCGCCCAGACAGATCCTGCAAAGGCCCGCATACTCGCACCGCTGATAGCTTATCAACAGTCTGTCGCCGAACAGGAGGGTGTGGAAACCCTCGCATCGACCGCATTCACCATGCAGGTCCTCCATCGCCTGGGCTTCCGTTGGAACCACACCTCCAGCGAGTATGTAGATCTGATTTTCGAGATGCTCCGGACGCTGCAGTATTTTGATTAAAGAGGCTCTTGCCGCCTAAGCGACCACTTTGGTGTCGGGGTCAAGGAAGATACGGGAGATATCTCTATTCGAATTCAAAAAGTGAAATAAAACCGGTAAGTTCCAGAACGTCGCGGATCACTTCGTTGACGTTTTTGAGCACTACCCGCGAACCGACCGACTTGGCCTGTTTCAAAATGGCAAGCAAAACCCTCAGGCCGCTGGACGATATGTATTCCAACTCTGTGCAGTCTATCATTATATCCTTGCCTTTGCTATCGAGCAGTGGCGCAAGCGCCTTCTCAGTCTCTTTCGCAGCGGCTGTATCCAGTTCTCCCGACAGCGTAGCTATCAATCTCTCGTCTGTTTCTTGAATAGTGGTTGTCATAATATCGATTTCGTTAAAGTTATTCAAAGATATTGTTTGTTTTTGATAACACAAAACAATAAAATAATGTTAAATTTGTACAAATAGGCAGCTAATTAACAATATGATACATCTTTCGATAGAATTCAACACCGTGTGGGGAGAGCGCCTCGCCGTAAGGGCGGGCTCCAGGCTCCACGAAATGCGTTATACACATAACGGCTGCTGGGAGGCCGATTTAAAGAATACAGATATCCGCAACGGGCAGGAGTATTCCTACGAACTGCTCTGCGACGGCAAGACCGTGCGCCGCGAGTGGCGCCGGCACAAACTGCGCTATCCCCGGGGAACCAGGACCATCTCCGTGCGCGACCGCTGGATAGACCGCCCCGCCAACTCGGCATTCTGGGCATCGGCATTCAAGGATGTCATTTTCGGCCGTAAGGTATCTGCCGCCAAGGCGCTCTCTGGCAACATCGTGCTGCGCACGGCGGCTCCCGAAATCAGACCTGGGCAGGTACTGGCAATTGCCGGCAGCGGCAGTGCGCTGGGCAACTGGGCCACAGCCACTCCGCTGGGCGACAACTTCTTCCCCTGGTGGGAAACCGGCCTCACTGCAGAAGGCCCCTTCGAATATAAATATGTTATTGCCGACAGCGACTCAGGCAAAATCCTCCTCTGGGAAGAGGGGCCCAACCGCGTGTGCGATGCCTTGCCCGAAGATAATGCCGTATTGGTTATCGAAGACAGCCTTCCCCGGCTCAAACCGATGCCCTGGCGCGGCGCCGGCGTGGCGATTCCCGTTTTCTCCATCCGCACCCGGGAGAGTTTTGGCGTGGGTGAGTTCCACGACATCAAGAAGCTGGTAGACTGGGCGGTAGCCACCGGACAGAACTTTATCCAGCTGTTGCCGGTAAACGACACCAGTATGACCGGCACCTGGCAGGATTCCTACCCGTACAATGCCGTCAGCTCGTTTGCCCTCCATCCGCAGTTTATCCATCTGCCCGACGCCGGAGTCAAGGCCGACAAGGCCTACAACACTCTGCAGCAAAAGCTCAACGCCCTGGACAAGATAGACTACGAAATGGTCAACGGCGAGAAGATGCGCCTGCTGCACAAACTCTTTGACAAACAGCGCGGGAAGATAGTCGCCACCTCCGCATACCAGGCTTTTGTGGCGGCCAACAATTTCTGGCTCCTCCCTTACGCCGTGTTCTGCTGCCTGCGCGACGAGCGCGGCACCGTGGACTGGCGCAAATGGGGCGACGAAGCCGGGTATAGCCGCGAAAAGGCAGAACAGTATGCCGCAGCACACCCCGCCGGGGTGGATTTCTGGTGCTGGCTCCAATATCTGCTGGACAAGCAGCTTAAAGATGCCGTCGCATACGCCCACACCCATAGGGTAGCCATCAAGGGCGACCTGCCCATCGGCGTGAGCCCCGTGAGCGCCGATGCCTGGACCAACCCCGACCTGTTCAACCTGGACATGCAGGCGGGTGCACCTCCCGATGCCTTCAGTGCCGACGGCCAGAACTGGGGCTTCCCTACCTATAACTGGGACCGCATGGCTGGGGATGACTTCGCATGGTGGCGGGCGCGCCTGGGCAAGATGAGCGAATATTTTGATGCATACCGCATTGACCATATACTGGGCTTCTTCCGCATCTGGGAGATTCCCGCACGTTACAAGAGCGGCCTGATGGGCCACTTCGCCCCCGCCCTGCCATACAGCGAAGATGAGTTGCGCAAGATAGGATTCGACCTCTCCGGCGGAAGGTTCGTAACTCCGCCCGCAGACGATGAGACAGATGTGCTTTTTGTGGAAGATCCCAGAAAGAAGGGATATTGGCACCCACGCATCTCGGCCCAGTTCACCAAGACCTATGCTCAACTGGACGGCTCACTGAAGGAGCGCTTCAACGCCCTCTACAACGACTTCTTCTACCATCGCCACGACGATTTCTGGCGGGAGAGCGCCATGCGCAAGCTCCCTTCGCTGCTGCGCAGCAGCGCTATGCTCAGCTGCGGCGAGGACCTGGGAATGATTCCGGGTTGCGTGGCCTCCGTAATGGATGAGCTGAATATCCTCAGCCTTGAAATACAGAGGATGCCCAAGGATACCAGCGTGGATTTTGCCGACCCGGCACGCTACCCTTACTACTGTGTATGCGCCACCGGCACCCATGACACCAGTCCGCTAAGGGCATGGTGGGAAGAGGACCGCAACCTCACCCAGCGCTTCTACAACGAGATGATGCATGCCAATGGGGGCGCCCCCTGGTTCTGCGAACCATGGGTTGCCGAGTCTATCATCCGTGCACACCTCTACTCCCCGGCTATACTGGCTATACTGCCTCTGCAGGACTATCTGGCAGTGGACGGCAGGGTACGATACAGCGGTGATCCAGCCGACGAGCGTATCAACATCCCCGCCAATCCCCGCCACTATTGGCGCTACAGGATGCATCTCACGCTGGAAGATATGATTGCCGACAGCGACCTCTGCAACCGCATACGAGATATGATATCCGATGCCGCAAGGGGCAAATAGAGAAGTTTTTTTGGATTATTAACTCAGATTCTTTACTTTCGTTACCTTTCAATACGAAAAAATGCAAAATCGTAACCTCTCAAATAAGCAATTGATCAATCTGAACTTCGGGTATCTTGGAGTCCAGATTGCATATGCCCTGCAAAGCGCCAATATTTCACGAATCTTCGCGACTCTTGGAGCAGACCCGCACCAGCTGAGCTTCTTCTGGATTCTCCCGCCGCTGATGGGCATGATTGTCCAGCCACTTATAGGCAAGTGGTCAGACCGTACCTGGTGCCGCATGGGTCGGCGCAAACCTTACTTGCTGGTGGGCGCAATAATCGCCGTGCTGGTAATGGCCTTCCTTCCCAACGCCGGCAGCCTGCATTTCTCCACCAGAGTCTTCCTGGGTCTGAACATGGTCATGTGGTTCGGTCTTTTCTCGCTCATATTCCTGGATACCAGCATTAACGTGGCAATGCAGCCCTTCAAGATGATGGTGGGCGATCTGGTCAATGAGCAGCAGAAAGCCAAGGCCTATTCCATACAGAGTTTCCTGTGCAACGCCGGCAGCCTGATCGGCTACCTGCTGCCGATATTCTTCACCTGGATAGGCATCGCCAACTCTGCACCGGAGGGAATTGTTCCCGCATCGGTGATCACATCGTTCTATGTGGGAGCCGTGATCCTCATCGTTTGCGTGCTTTACACCTTCCTGAATGTCAAAGAGATGCCGCCGGCAGAGTATGCCGAGTTCCACGGGATTGACACGGAGAAGACAGAAGGGAAGGGAGAAGGTCTCTTCGCCCTGCTCTTCAAGGCTCCCAAGATTTTCTGGACAGTGGGTCTGGTGCAGTTTTTCTGCTGGGCCGCGTTCCTCTATATGTGGACCTATACCAACGGCACCCTCGCGTTCAACTGCTGGAACGGCGCCACCGACACCGCATCTGCCGCATACCAGGCGGCCGGCAATTGGGTGGGTGTCGTATTTGCCGTACAGGCGGTGGGTTCGATACTGTGGGCGCTGGTACTGCCCCGCTTCAAAAACCTCAAGACCGCCTACATCGTCAGTCTGCTGATTGGTGCTGTGGGCTTCATTGCCGTGGCGTTTATCCACGATAAGTATCTTGCCTGCGCAGCATACTTCCTTATCGGCGCTGCATGGGCGGCGATGCTGGCACTCCCCTTCACGCTGCTTACCAACGCGCTTGAGGGCAATCCTTATATGGGCTCTTACCTGGGGCTGTTCAACGGCACCATCTGCCTGCCGCAGATTGTGGCGGCCGCGACGGGAGGCCTTGTGCTCAAGGCTGTCGGCGGCACGCAGAGCTCTATGCTGGTTATGGCGGGCATCTACCTGATAATAGGTGCCGCGGCAGTGTTGCTCGTGAAAGTGAAACCAACAACCAACCAATAATAAGTTTAACTAATCAACATCTGATGAAAAGATTTCTAACCGCTGTTGCTGCTATCCTTCTTCTGGGAGGATTGTTCAGCTCATCTGCATCCGCACAAGGCGGATACCAGGTTAAAGGAGTCGTGATTGATGCCCTTGGCCCGGTTTACGGTGCCACAGTAATTGAGAAAGGCACCACCAACGGTGTTTCAACCGGCATGGACGGCGACTTTGTCCTGAATGTAAGCGGCGAAAATGCTGTAGTAGAGATAAGCTGCATAGGCTATTCCACCCAGACATTCCCCGCAAATGCGGTTCCCGCTACTATCACTCTGGCAGAAGACAACGAATTCCTTGACGAGGTTGTCGTCATCGGATACGGTTCCCAGAGCAAGAAGGAGGTCACCGGCAGTGTGGCTTCCCTAAAACCCGATGACTTTAACCAGGGCTCAGTGGCCAACCCCATGGGTTTGCTGCAGGGCAAGGTATCCGGCTTGAATGTTATCAAGAACGGTGGTGACGACCCCGCCCAGAACAGCTACAACGTACAGTTGCGCGGTGTGGGCTCGCTGAACGGTTCTACCGAACCTTTGTATGTAATCGACGGTGTGCCGGGCGGTAACCTCTCTTCTGTACAGCCCGCCGACATCGAGTCCATCGACATCCTCAAGGACGGTTCTGCAGCCGCCATCTACGGTACCCGTGCCAACGCCGGTGTCATCCTGATCACCACCCGCCGCGGCAACAAGGACGGCGCTTTCTCTGCGGAGTATAACGGCAACGCCAGCGTGGGCTTCATCACCAACGTGCCGCGCGTGCTCAACTCGCAGGAGTATCGCGACCTTATGGTGGCCAAGGGGCTCGGAACCGATTTTGGCGCCGACACCGACTGGGTCAAGGCCATCTCCCGCAACCCGATATCGCACACCCACAACGTGTCGATTACGGGAGGCACCGAGAAGTTCAACTACCGCGCCTCTGTCGGCTACCGCAACCTCCAGGGTATCGCCCTCAAGTCCGATTTTGATGAGCTTCAGGGCCGTTTTGCCGCCGATCAGAAGGCATTTAACGACCGCCTGCAGATCTCCTACGACTTCTCTTATACCCGCGGCGTCAAGGACTGGGCAAACTACGACAACTTTAACCAGGCCATCCGCTCCAACCCCACGATGCCCATCTATTCCGACGATGAGAAATTCGTGAAATACGGCGGATATTATGAGTCCGACAACTTCTACACCCGTAATCCCGTGTCTGACATTGACCAGACCACAAACCAGCAGAAAGACCAGAATATGATTGGCAGCGTACGCGCCACCCTGGACATCTGCCGTGGACTCAAGTTCACCACCGCATACTCGCTGCAGGAGACAACTACCTGGAACGGTAAGTACCAGAAGAGCACCCTGCGCGAAGTTTCCGGCCGCGACGGCGTCGCAAGCCAGAGCTATGCTGCAGTAACTCAGCAGGTTGTGGAGAATACACTCAACTATATGGGCAACTCGGGCCGCCACAACTACCAGTTCCTGCTTGGCCAGAGTTATCAGACCAACCTGAGCCAGGGTTTCTCTGCAAACAACTCTATTTTCCCTCTGGACAAGGTTCTGTTCAACAATCTCGGCCTTGGAGAGGGTAAACTCTCCGGCAAGAGCGACGAGGCCAATATGTCCAGCAACAAATACAAAGACAAACTTGCATCGTTCTTCGTTCGCGGTATGTACAACTTTGCCGGCAAATACTTCTTCTCTGCCAGCGCCCGTCTGGAGGGCAGCTCCAAGTTTGGCAGCAAGGCCAATCCGGTGCTCGGTCCCTGGGGTCTCTTCCCCTCCGTTTCTGCCAGCTGGATTATCACAGAAGAGGATTTCATGAAGAATGTCACCTGGCTGGACGAGCTCAAGTTGCGTGCCGGTTATGGTGTCACCGGTAACATGCCCGGCAGCTCATACCTGTATATGATGCTGGTGGGTCCCGGCAGCGACTACATCTTCTCCAACGGCAAGTTCATCCTCCCCTGGGGTCCCCAGACAAACGTGAACGAGTATATCCGCTGGGAAGAGAAGCGCGAGACAAACGTCGGCCTTGACTTTGCAATGCTGGACGGCCGCCTGTGGGGTACCATTGACGGATACTTCCGCAATACCACCAACTTGCTCTATGAATATGACGTGCCCCTGACCGGCGGCAACGTATCTGCCAAGAAATGGGATAACTACGGCCAGATTCACAACTACGGCGTGGAGCTCAGCCTCAACGGCATAATCGTGAAGACCCGTGACTTCAACTGGACTGCAGGGCTCAACGCCGCCTGGAACCGCAACCGGGTGGTCCGCATCACGGGCGAACAGTACGGCGAGACAGATGCCCAGGGTAACCACATCGCTGCATATCAGAACGTCGGTTATATATCTTCCGGCGACGGCGAGACCGGCAATTACGTGATGCGTCTGGTAGAAGGCGAGGCTGTGGGCAACTACTATGGCCTCAAGTATGCCACCATCAAGGACGACGGTACCTGGATGTTCTTTACCCCTGCCGGCGGCTACACCAGCGAACCGACCGATGCCGACAAGCAGGTGCTTGGCAACGCCTTCCCTCTGGTAACCCTCGGTTTCTACACATCTCTCAGCTACAAGAACTTTGATCTGGGCCTCAACTTCCGCGGCCAGATCGGAGGCCTCTATTTCAATGAGACCCGTTACTTCTACGAGAACACCCGCGGTACTGAGAACGTGCTTCTGAGTGCCTTCAGCGGTGAGGCAGAGAAACTTACCCACTGGATAGACAACCCCGGGAGCACCAAGGCCTCCCTGCGCCGTTTCTCTGACTTCTATCTGGAAGATGCCACTTACGTGAAGCTGAACGATGTCACTTTTGGATGGACACCTGTAATCAAGGGTGCCTTCTCTGACTACGTCAAGTCCCTGCGTCTGTACATCAATGCGCAGAACCTGTTCACTATCACCAAATACCAGGGTCACGACCCCTCTACCGTGAACTTGTCCGGACTCGCTCCCGGCTTTGACGGCCGCTCGTATTATCCGACTCAGAGGACCGTCTCCCTGGGTGTCAACATTAACTTCTAGTGAAAGAGCGTATGAAAAAGTTTTATAATATACTCATAGCAGTCATCGGCCTGTGTGCCGTCTCCTGCACCGACCTTACTCCGGAAGTTTATACGGATGTACTCAAAGATGATTACTTCCAGACTCCCGAACAGTTCTCTACCCTGATTGCCAACGCATATTCACAGCTGGCCGGCGAATACGGCTACGTATATCGCGAGGGCTTCTGGAGCCTTCAGGAATATACTTCTGACGAGGTGGTTATCCCCACCCGTGGCACCGACTGGTTTGACGGCGGTGTGCCCATCGCAATGCATACCCACACCTGGGAGAGCGACACCCGCGACATCAACAATGGCTGGAGTTTTGCATTCGGTGGTGTTACAAAGTGCAACATCGTGATTGACAACATCCACACTATAGCAGGAGAGGACGAATCCTCCTGGAGCGACGCCGCCAAGGCCGGTCTTGCCGAGGCCAAGATTCTCCGTGCATTCTACCACCTTCTGGCGATGGATGTGTATGGCAACGTCCACATTGACGACGGTGAGCGCGAAATCAAACAGTACACCCGCAAAGAGGTGTTCGAGTGGATTGAAAAAGAGCTCAAGGAGAATGCGGAACTGGTAGACGATACCGTCCGTTACGGCTCTATGACCCGTCCCGTGGCCTATATGATTCTTGCCAAACTCTACCTCAACGCTGAGGTTTACACCGGCACCCCCCGCTGGGCAGAGGCCGAGGAGTATTGTGACAAGATCATAAACGGTGGTTACGGCTACGACTTGAACGACGATTACTTTGCTGCATTCACCACAAACAATACCGGTAACAAGGAGATCATTTTCCCCATCGTGTTTGACTCGGTATATGCCAACGGCAACATGTTCCACCTGATCACAAACCACTACGCAATGCGTGACGTTTTCAGTTTCTCCACCGATTGCTGGAACGGTCCCTGCACACTGGAGTCGTTCTACAACCTCTACGCTGAGAGCGATGTCCGCAGGAACCAGTGGTTCGTAGGTCCGGTTTATGATACCCCGGCAGATTGGAAGACTCTGATATACAACCGTTCTTCCTGGACAGGCAACGTGGTGGAATGGAAACATGGTCAAAGTGAATTCAAGGTTATAATTACCCCCGAGGTGACAACTATTCAGGAGCCTTCTGCTTCCAACTCCTGCGAAGGCGCCCGCTTTATCAAATTCCAGTTTGAGAACGGCATTGCACACCATGCCGACAGCGACTTCCCTATCTACCGCTATGCTGATGTGCTGCTTATGAAAGCCGAGGCCCGCATGCGCCAGCAGAAAGGCATTCCGGATGATACCGCACTCGAGTGCGTGAACAAGGTGCACCGTCGCGCCGGCTTGCCCGATTACACTGCCGCCCAACTCACTTATGACGAATTGCTGAAAGAGCGCGGCCGCGAACTTGCATGGGAAGGACACCGCCGCGACGACCTGATCCGCTTTGGCAAGTATGGAGAAAAATGGGAATTCAAGGAGACCAGCGACAAAAATCACCAGCTGTTCCCCATCCCCGACTGGGTAAGGGACGGCGCCCCCGGCGTTTACGAACAGAATCCCGGATACTAATAACTAATATCGATAATATAACAATCAACTAATCTTTAACACTTTTACAATGAAGAAAGTATTATTTGCATTTTGTGCACTGGCTATCGCATTCTGCGTGACAGCCTGCAAGGATCCCAACAATGATCCCATCAACCCCGATGACATTGTTGAGGACGGCGTTTATGTAACCGGCGACGCTACCGGCTTTGACAAAGTTTCCGACGTTCTGCGTATGGCCGGCGGTATCAACGAGGCAAAGGACCAGAGCGCTCGCGACGGTATGTTTGAAAAATATATCGTGCTGCAGGGCGGAAAGGAATTCTCCCTGATCTGGGTCAATGGCGGCCAGAAGAATTTCTACGGCGCTTCCCTGGAAGAGTTCACTCCCACCGATTTCTCCGGCATCTATCAGGACAACCCCGCCACACCCATCCAGAAGGGTGCGCTCGTAGTGGGTGAATCCGCTCCCAAGATGAAAGTTGCAAAGACCGGCTTGTATCACATCGTTCTCGATTTGAACAAGGCCAACGACCTGGACAATGCACAGATTCTCGTCGCTCCCGCTAACTGGGGTGTACGCGGCGGCATGAACGGATGGAGTTTCACTGAGATGACCGCAACCGCTGCATCCAACGACGGTATGACTTTCACCATTGAAAATGCAGAGCTCGTGAACGGTCTCGAGTTCAAATTCGCCTATGGCGGTGCATGGAAAATCACCCTTGACAATGCTGGTGAGGTTAAGGCAAACACCAACCTTGGCCAGAACAGCAAGCCCGGCGGAGACAACTTCGTGGTTGAGACTCCCGGTCTGTACAACATCTCCCTCACTTTCAAACTCGCTGCAGGTGAAATTGCCAACAGCTTCTCTTACAAGATTGAACTTGGCGAGGAGATTGAAATCACCGCTCCCGAGCATATGTACATGATTGGCGCTCAGTGGGGTAGCTGGGCTTGGGATTCCGACGGAATAGTTGAACTCTCCGGCATCCCCTCTGCTCCCGGTTACTTCTGGTGCACCCGTTATTTCGAGGCTGCTAACGGCTTCAAGTTCTGCGCACTCAAAGAGTGGAGCGGCGACTTTACCGGTGACGGCACTGTAGGTTACACCGTAAATGAAGGCAACTGCTGGGTTCCTGAGGACGGCTTCTACACTGTATTCGTAAACGGCAACGACAAGGTTGTCGAGATTTATCCTGCAGAGGTTTATGGTATCGGTTCCGCATGGGGTGCAGATGCTTGGGACTTCAATGCTCCCGACATCGTTAAATTCCAGCCCGACGGCCGCACTCTGGTTGCTACAGTTACCAACACCGACGCTGCAGTACGTCTCTCTTCCAAGATCGTTCCTTCCGCTCCTATCGACGGTATCACCACTCCTAACGGCTGGATTGACTGGTGGAAGACTGAGTTCGTATACTTTGACGGCAAGATCGCATACCGCGGTGCAGGTGGAGACCAGGAGCGCGTAGCTGTTGAGGCTGGCCAGCAGATTACCATCGACTTCAACGCCGGTACTGTAACCGTAGAGTAATCACACTCTCAATACTTTTGGCCTGCAAGCCCCTGATACGGACTTGCAGGTCCCATTTAAAGGATGCCTATGAAAAAGATGCTCACAGCGTTCACGCTGGTGGCAGTGCTGACCGCCGCCAGCTGCGACCCAACGAATAAGATAACTCCAACTCCGGAAGACACGTTCGTAAAACTGGCTGACATCACCTACCAGCTCAATGTATATAGTTTTGCCGACAGCGACGGTGACGGCTGGGGTGACATCAAGGGTATCACGCAGCATCTGGATTACCTTGACCAGCTGGGAGTATCTGCCATCTGGCTCTCCCCCATCCAGACCTCTGGATCTTATCATGGCTATGACGTTCTGGATTATTATTCCATCAATCCAAAACTTGGCACCGAGGCCGATCTAAAAGAACTTATCGACAAGGCTGCGGAGAAGAATATTGACATCTATATGGACTATGTGCTGAACCATTCCGGCCGAGGTGATTGGTTCAACAGCGCCATTTCATCTGAGAGCAGCCCCTACCGAAGCTATTATGTCCTATCTGACAACTGGTCGGCAGATGTTTACGCCGGAAGGGTCGATAACTTCGTCGGTTCTTCCAACCCTTATATGGGAGAATGGCATTCTGTCTCGGGCGGCGACATTGGATACAAGGGGCGTTTGCACTTTCTGCTGGACTGGAATGCCAAAACTGTGACGGTGACAGAGACTTCAGCCTCTGCCCAGGTATCCAACGCTTCTGCCAGCAAATGGCTCTGGATAGGCAGCGGAAGCCTTGTCGGGCTCTATGAAACATCCTCAGGCATCCATGAAATCACCATTGATGTCAACACCGACTGGGGCTTTTTGGTGCGCAGCTCTTCCACCAGTTGGGATGGAGGCACCAAGTGGGGCGGCGACGGCAGCAGTATCACCTTTGGCAAACCGTTTGCCATAAACAACACCTCCCCCGCCGACATCACCTTTGGCGGGCAGCAGATATGGTATTTCGCGGCATTTGACAGCTCGATGCCAGATCTCAACTACGGACCTTATGCGGAGGCCTCACAGTCCGCTGCCTTCAATGACCTTGCAAAGAGCGCCGACAAATGGATCAATATGGGCGTCAACGGTCTGCGGCTGGATGCCGTAATGTGGATTTACCAGCGTAGGGCATCGGCAAACGCCTCTTTTCTCAAGCAATGGTACGACCGCTGCAACGCCACCTACAAAGCACGCGGAGGTAAAGGCGAAATGTATATGGTAGGCGAAGCCTGGGAGGAGACCGGCAAGATAAAGGAGTATTACAAAGGGCTCCCGTCTCTGTTCAATTTCAGTTACTGGTGGACCCTTAAAGACCGTATCGGGAGGGGCAAGGGCAACGATTTTGCCGCCACTGTGCTCTGGTTCCGCGATCAGTACAAGCCTTTCCGCAGTGACTTTATCGACGCCATCAAACTCTCAAACCACGATGAAGACCGTGCCGGCAGCGACCTTAACCGCGACAAGAACAAGATGAAACTTGCCGGCGCCGTGCTGCTCACATCCCCGGGCAAGCCATTCATATATCAGGGTGAGGAGCTGGGCTACTGGGGCACCAAGTCTGGCGGCGACGAATATATCCGCACCCCAGTCAAATGGACAGTGGATGGCACCGTTCCCTCTGCCGGCCTCAACGGCAAGGTCGATTTCAATATGCTGACCGGCAGCATTTCCGTTGAATATCAGACTTCACACGAAGAGTCCGTGCTGAACACTTATAAAAAATTCGCGCGCGCACGTAACACCCACCCCGCCCTTGCCTCCGGCACTATGGCAGAGATTGCCTGCAGCGTCAATCCGATTGCTCTGTGGACCATGACCGGCGGCAGCGAAACATTGCTGGTAGCGCACAATTTCAGCGGCAGCGCCGCTACCGTCTCCCTGTCGGGTTACAAATTAAACTCCCCGGTCGTTGCAAATGGCGATATAAGCGTCAGCGGCGAAAACCTGACCCTGGGCGCATATTCTTCTGTCGTTTTCAAACAATAATCTTGATAACCAACCGATTATGAAAAAGATACTTTTTGCTTGGGCGGCCGTTACCGCACTGTTTGCCTGCAGCCCAAAAGAGCAGGTGGCTCACCATCCGGAGTGGACCTACAACTCCGTATTGTATGAAGTAAACATCCGCCAGTATTCGCCTGAAGGCACCTTTGCCGGCGTTGAAGCTCAGCTTCCGCGCCTCAAGGAATTGGGCGTAGATATCCTCTGGCTTATGCCGATGTATGAAATCGGAGTCGAGGGACGCAAGGGCACCCTGGGCTCTTACTATGCCATCAGCGACTATTGCAAGGTCAATCCCGAGTTTGGCACCATGAAAGACTTTGACAGCCTGCTGGCCGCTGCCCATCAGCTTGGATTCAAGGTAATTCTGGACTGGGTGGCCAACCAGACCGCACCCGACCATATCTGGATGACCACAAAGCCTGCGGAGTTCTATGAACGGGACTCGCTGGGCAACGCTACCTGGGAGTACGACTGGACAGATACCCGCAGCCTTAACTACGACTGCAAAGAGGTTTGGGCGGCACAGGAGGAGTGCATGCGCTTCTGGCTGGACAAAGGGGTGGACGGTTTCCGCTGCGACGCCGCCGGCGAGATGCCTGCGGAGTTCTGGCAGAGCGTTATGCCAGGCCTTAATGCCGACTACCCCGAAGCCTACTTCCTGGCAGAAGCCGAACGCACCAACCTTGCCGACCCCGACAGCTGTTTCGATGCCACCTACGCCTGGGAGCTGCACCACCTGCTGGGCGACATCGCCGCAGGGCAGAAAACCTTTGACGAACTGCGCGCCTATCTGGACCGCGATGCGGCAAATTACCCCGAGAGTGCATATCGCATGACCTTCACCTCCAACCACGACGAGAACAGCTGGCAGGGGACCGAATTCGAGCGGATGGGCGACTGCGCCAATGCATGTGAGGTACTCTGCTTTACCCTTCCAAAGAGCCAACCACTGGTTTACACCGGGCAGGAGATCGGCCTGAGCCGCCGACTGCAGTTCTTTGAAAAAGATCCCATAGAGGATTGGAGCTCCAACGATTTCACCGATTTCTTCAAGAAGCTCGTATGGCTCAAACATAACAATCCGGCCCTGGATGCGGGCGAGCGCGGAGGTGTCTATGCAGAGATTCCCCAGAATACAGACGGGGTATTCGCCTTCAGCCGCACAAAAGAAGGCAACCAGGTGATTGTCGCTGTCAACTTTGGCACCGACCCCGCTGTGGCAGACCTCGCCCTTGACGGTGATTACACAGACGCCTTTAACGGCGACCGCCTCTCAGGCGCCTGCACCACTACCCTCCCCGCCGGCGGCTATCTTGTGCTGGTGAAATAACAACGTTAAACGAATCAACAATGCTTTTGCGAGACAAGAATTATTCTTACCTTTGCAAAAGCTTATGGGGCACTAGCTCAGTTGGCAGAGCGTTTGAATGGCATTCAAAAGGTCAGGAGTTCGATTCTCCTGTGCTCCACAAAAGCGAGTTTTGTTCAAAAACTTGTTGATAATTTGGAAAATAGTTGTATCTTTGCAGCCCGCTAAAAAATGCGGAAATTTTTACAACTAATTTATTTACACCAAATTATCTACAATGCCTGGATTAATTGGAAAGAAAGTCGGAATGACTTCCATGTTCGATGCAAACGGTATGAATGTACCTTGCACCGTAATTGAGGCTGGTCCGTGTGTTGTTACGCAAATTCGTACGGTAGAAAAAGATGGTTATGCCGCCGTACAGCTTGCCTATGACGAAATTTCAGAGAAACACGCCAGCAAGGCTCTTAAGGGCCACTTTGATAAGGCAGGAACCACTCCCAAGCGCAAATTGGTGGAATTCAAGTCGTTTGACATTGATTCCCTCAAATTGGGAGACACCATCACCGTCGCAGATCTCGAATCTGTAGAATGGGTCGACATTACCGGTACCTCTAAGGGTAGAGGTTTCCAGGGCGTAGTTAAGCGCCACGGATTCGCCGGTGTTGGCGGACAGACTCACGGTCAGCACAACAGACTTCGCAAACCCGGTTCCCTGGGTGCATCGTCCTGGCCTAGCCGTGTCTTCCCCGGTATGAGAATGGGTGGTCACATGGGATGCGACCGCGTCAAGGTTCTCAACCTTCAGGTTGTCAAAGTTATACCTGAAAACAATCTCATCGTAGTTAAAGGCTCTGTTCCCGGGGCCAAGGGTTCTTATGTAACATTGGAGGCTTAACGTTATGAAACTGGCAGTTTACAAAATCGACGGCACCGCTTCCGGTAAGGAAGCCGTTCTCGATGACGCTATCTTCGCCATCGAGCCCAACGACCATGCTATTTATCTTGACGTGAAGCAATACCTTGCAAACCAGCGTCAGGGAACTCACAAGAGCAAAGATCGCAGCGAAATCGCTCACAGTACCAAAAAGATGGGTCGCCAGAAAGGCGGCGGCGGTGCACGCCACGGTTCCATCAAAGCTGGTATCTATGTAGGTGGCGGCCGTATTTTCGGTCCCCAGCCCCGCGACTACCGCTTCAAACTCAACAAGAAGCTCAAACAGCTTGCCCGCAACTCAGCCTTCACTTACAAGGCACAGGAAGAGGCTATCACTATGGTTGAGCCCTTTGCAATGGACGCCCCCAAGACCAAGGATTTCATCAAGATCCTCGACGCGCTCAAAGCTAACGGCCGCAAGACTCTGGTTGTCCTCCCCGAAAATTCCAACAATGTTTACTTATCGTCTCGCAACCTTCCTGAGGTGAAAGTCATCACCGTTGACGAAATCAACACCTACGCCATAATGAATGCAAATCATCTGGTAATGGTGGACGGCGTCCAGGATATCCTTGCCGAAAGACAAAAATAATCTAAAGCAATGGGAATACTGATTAAGCCAATCGTAACCGAAAAAATGACGGCTCAAGGCGATAAGTTGAACCGTTACGGTTTTATTGTTGACCGCAATGCCAATAAGATTGAAATCAAGCAGGCGGTCGAGCAGACTTACAATGTTTCGGTCGTTAAAGTTAACACCGCAAACTACCACGGCAAGAAGAAAAGCCGCTACACCAAAGCTGGTATGCTGAACGGTCGCACCAATCACTTTAAGAAAGCTTATGTGACCCTGGCTGCTGACGACAAGATTGATTTCTACAGTAACATCTAAAGATCCGGAAGATTATGGCAGTACGTAAATTCAAACCGGCAACCCCGGGTCAAAGAAACAAGGTGATCAGCACCTACGAAGAAATCACCTGCACAACTCCCGAAAAGTCCCTGCTGAAACCCCTGCGCAAGTCTGGCGGCCGTAACAACCAGGGTAAGATGACCATGCGCTATATCGGCGGCGGCCACAAACAGATGTACCGCGTCATCGACTTTTTGCGTGATAAAGACAAATACACAGCTACCGTTAAAACCATCGAGTACGACCCCAACCGCACTGCCCGCATTGCGCTGGTAGTTTACGAAGATGGTGAAAAACGTTATATCATCGCTCCTAACGGCATCAAAGTCGGACAGAAGATCGCTTCCGGCAGCGGTGTCGCCCCTGAAATTGGTAACACTCTTCCTTTGGCAGAAATTCCTCTCGGAACTTTGGTACACTGCATTGAGCTCCGTCCCGGCCAGGGCGCCACTATGGCTCGTTCCGCCGGCACCTACGCTCAGCTTACCGCACGCGAAGGCAACCACGCTATCCTCCGTCTCCCTTCAGGTGAGACCCGTATGGTATTGGTAACCTGCCGCGCAACCGTAGGCACCGTGTCCAACACCGATCACAACCTGGAGTCTCACGGAAAGGCAGGCCGCGTTCGCTGGCTGGGTCGCAGACCTCGCAACCGCGGTGTCGTTATGAACCCTGTAGATCACCCGATGGGTGGTGGTGAAGGCCGTGCATCCGGCGGTCACCCTCGTTCTCGCAAGGGTCTCATCGCCAAGGGTTACAAGACCCGTAATCCTAAGAAGAACTCCAACAAGTTCATCATCGAAAGAAAGAAGAAATAATAACGGAATAAATCTTAGGAAATTATGAGTCGTTCACTTAGAAAAGGTCCGTACATTCAGGAAGCTCTTGAGAAGAGAGTCATCGCCATGAATGAAGGGACAATGAAAAAAGAAGTAATCAAGACCTGGTCACGCTCCAGCATGATTTCTCCCGACTTCGTGGGCCACACTATCGCAGTGCACAACGGTAACAAGTTTATTCCGGTGTACGTCACTGAGAACATGGTTGGTCACAAACTCGGTGAGTTTGCTCCGACGCGTACATTCAGGGGTCACAGTGGTAATCGTTAATAAATAATTACTATGGGAGCTCGAAAAAGAGAAATGGCCGAAAGGCTTAAAGAAATAAAGAGTCGTACAGCTATCGCAAAGCTGAACGATGTTCCCACCTCGCCCCGCAAGATGCGTCTCGTTGCAGACATCATTCGCGGTCAGGAGGTCAATCACGCTTTGGATATCCTCAGATATTCAAAGAAGGAGCCCGCAACAAGGCTCAGCAAGCTCGTACGCAGCGCTATCGCCAACTGGGAAGCCAAGAACGAAGAGAGCCGCAAAGAGCTTGAGAATGGCAATGTTTACATCCAGACTATCATGGTTGATGAAGGTCGCACTTTGAAGCGCATCCGTCCCTGCCCTCAGGGCCGTGCCGGTCGCATCCGCGAGCGCAGCAACCACGTCACCATCGTTCTTTCAGTCAAGAATCAAACCGTAAAGGAGGAGGCATAATATGGGACAGAAAACTAATCCTATCAGCAACCGTATAGGTATCACCCGTGGTTGGGACTCCAACTGGTGCGGTAACTACCCCGAGCGTCTCAAAGACGATGCTCAGATCCGTGAATACCTCAACGCCCGTCTGCAGAAGGCTTCTGTAAGCCGCATCGTTATCGAGCGTACAATGAAGGTGATCACCATCTCCATCCACACTGCCCGTCCCGGCATCATCGTCGGCAAGAACGGTGCGGAGCTCGAGAACCTCAAGGGTGAGGTTAAGAAGATTTGCGGAAAGGACGTACAGATCAACATCTACGAGGTTAAGCGTCCCGAGGCTGACGCCAACATCGTTGCCAACAACATCGCACGCCAGATCGAGGGCCGCGTATCCTATCGCCGCGCCATCAAGATGGCAGTCGCTTCTACCATGCGTTCCGGCGCTGAGGGTATCAAGATCCTCATCAGCGGCCGCGTAGGTGGTGCCGAGATGGCCCGCAACGAACTCTACAAGGAGGGTCGTACCCCTCTGCACACTTTCCGTGCAGACATCGACTACGCACTTGCAGAGGCTCACACCAAGGTTGGTGTCCTCGGTATCAAGGTTTGGATTTGCAACGGTGAGGTCTATGGCAAACGTGACCTCAACCCCAACGCAGGCGTAGCAGCTGCTACCAACGCAGGTGAGCGCCGTGAACGTCGCGGTGGCCGTGACGACCGTCGTGGCGAGCGCCGCGGTGGCGAACGTCGCCCCCGTCGTGATGCCCAGTAATTATCCAAGCGTTAAATAGCAATAAAGCCGGCCCGCAAGGTCGGCTTTATTGTTTATTATCGTTTATTAACATTCGGACACAAAAAAACCGGCCTAAAAATGGTCGGATTTTTTGCGGTAATAAAGATTCGCTTATTCTGCGGGGGTTTCTGCGGGAGCCTCAGCTGCGCCCTCTTCTGCAGGAACAGCCATGGTGTTGGCGGGGAACTCGGGCTCACCCTCTGCAGGAGCTGCCTGCTGAATCTGATTCTCGATGCTGCTTGCCGAGCCACTGGAGGGCTTGGGGGTGAAGAAAGTTGCCACAACGCAGAGAACCAGCACGACAGCGGCCAGAACCCATGTGGTCTTCTCCAGGAAATCCGCGGTCTGACGAACACCGAAGGTGGTGTTGCCGGCAGCAAAGTTGGCTGCCAGTCCGCCGCCCTTGGAATTCTGTACAAGCACGATAAGTGTCAGAAGCACGCTGGCTACCACGATAATTACCGAAAGTGTGATATAAATAGCTTGCATATTATTGAATATTATTTGTTTCTGCTCTATTTAGGGGGTGCAAAGTAAGTACTTTTTTTGCGATATAACAAATTTATAATACTCTACCATTGTGCCACCGAGGCATTGAAGATATCCTCCACAAGGGTTTCTATAATCTCGTCGCACAGTGAGGCCTCCACCTCATCCAGCGACAGGTCTGCGTCATAATCCTGATATGCGGCAAACGACTTCTTCTCAAAACTCTCTTCCGGGTGCTTGAAGTTCTCAAAGGTCGCCTTGCATGTCACCGTGAGGCGGTTCTGGGCCGCTGTCTCATCTTTAGATATGCCCTGTGCCTTTACATCATAAGACTCTACCGTTACAACAAGCAGCAGATCGCCGTCCATCTCCACCTGCTCCAGGCTGGTGAGCTTTTTGAACTTGTCTTTCATGGCCTCGGTGAGATCGTTGGCCAGCGCGGGATTCACCTTCATCGCTTTGTTCTCCACCGGCTCTATGGTGATGGTATGCACGTCGGGACGGATGGATGTACCCGAGAACGAGTAAATGCCGCACCCGCCGGCACAATAGGCCACAGCCAGCAACATAAAGGCTTTCAAATATCTTGTCATAACCCTAATTCTTTGATTTTACGGTATAGCGTACGCTCTGATATACCCAGTTCGGCCGCAGCCTCCTTGCGGTTGCCACGATGCTTCTCCAGGGCCTTCACAATCAGTTCCGACTTCTTGTCGTTTATAGAAAGGTTCTGATCTGCATCTTGCTCCACCGGAGCTTCGGGCTCGTGATAAACCTCCTGCACCGGATGCTCCTCCACCCCGACCTGCTCGTATGGATGCACCTCTGACGCTTCGCTGCTCTCCACGATTATGTTAGAGTGCTGCGGTATGAATTTCCCGCCGGAGGGAGCCTGCCCCTGGGAGTCAAGGCGGGCCTTGAGATTCTCGATATCCTGCTTGAGCTGCATTATCATCTTGAAGATGATGTCGCGGTCGCTCATATAATCGGCAGCGGCACTACCAGCCAGGGCGGGGAGGGAAATGTTGAGGTCGTTCTGCAGGTATTTCTCCAGGGTCCGGCTGTCAATTATGCGCTCAGTCTCCATTACGGATATGCGCTCCGCCACGCTCTTCAGCTCCCTCACATTGCCGGGCCAGCCGTAATGCTCCAGCTTTTCCACGGCATCCGGGGTAAGCCGGATGGCGGGCATCATATATTTGTTTGCAAAATCCAGGGCAAACTTGCGGAACAATTTGTGGATATCCTCCTTGCGGTCACGCAGGGCAGGCATACGGATAGGGACTGTGTTCAGGCGGAAGTAGAGGTCCTCGCGGAACCGGCCCGATTCGATGGCGCGTCGCAGGTCAATATTTGTGGCGGCCACCACCCTGACATTGGTCTTTTGTATCTTGGATGACCCGACCTTCATGAACTCGCCCGTCTGGAGCACGCGAAGAAGGCGCACCTGGGTGGAAAGGGGTAACTCAGCCACCTCATCCAGAAAGAGGGTGCCACCGTCAGCCTCCTCAAAATAACCCTTACGCGTCTCTGAGGCTCCGGTGAAAGAACCCTTTTCGTGCCCGAACAGTTCGGAATCTATAGTCCCCTCCGGGATTGCACCGCAGTTTATAGAGAGATATACGTTATGCTTGCGGGGGCTGTTATAATGGATTATCTGGGGGATGAACTCCTTGCCTACGCCGCTCTCTCCGGTGACCAGCACAGAAAGGTCTGTCTTGGCCACTTGCAGGGCAACGCCGATGGCGCTGTCCAATGCGGCAGAATCCCCGATGATGCCAAACCGCTGCTTTATGGATTCAAAATTCATAACTGCGAATTTACAATTTTTTCGCCACATGTTTTTGATAATTGTTATATTTGCCTCAAATCAGAAATAAAAACAAAAACTATATCAATTATCTATTTATGAAGAAACTTTTACTTATCGCTTTTGCCTGCCTTGCAGTGATTTCCTGCAACAAGGTTTCTAAGATGGCCGACCTCGCCAACCTCGTCAAAGTCGAGTGCAATCCCGAGGTTCTTGAGGTAGTAGCAGATAATATCGACGCTGACGTCACTGTTACCTTCCCTGAAAAATACTTCCACAAAAATGCCATCCTCGAGGTGGTTCCCGTTATGAAGTTCGACGGACAGGAAGTTGCTGGCGAGCCCTTCGTTTACCAGGGTGAGAAGGTTATGGACAACTACAAAACCGTGGGTAAAGACGGTGCAAGCATCACCGAGCATGTTAAATTCAAATATGTTCCCGGCATGGAGAAATCCGAGCTCGTAGGCCGCGCCACTGTAAAGTATAAAAAGAAATCATGGGCTTTCCCCGAGGATATCAAGATTGCAGACGGTGCAAACACCACATACATGCTGGCAAACAAGAACGGTTCCTATGCCGCAGCTGCTGATAACTATCAGGATGTTATTCCCGAGGAGGTTGAGGCTCAGATCCTCTATCTCATCAACAGCGCAAACGTACGCTCCAACCAACTCACTTCCGAGTCCATCAAAGAGTACAAGACCGGCGTCAAGGATGTGATGAAAGACGACCGCCGCACTATCACCGGCACCGACATCATCGCTTACGCATCTCCCGATGGTCCCGAGAAGCGTAACAACGTCCTCTCCGACCAGCGTGCCGCTTCTGCACAGAGCGCCTTCAAGCAGGTTTCCAAGAAACTCGAGACCGGTGGCGTAACTACCCGCAGTATTGGTGAGGACTGGGAAGGTTTCCAGGAGCTGGTCAACAACTCAAACATAGAAGACAAGGACCTCATTCTCCGCGTCCTCTCCATGTACAGCGATCCCGATGTCCGCGAGCGTGAAATCAAGAATATGTCCAGCGTATACGGCACTCTTGCAAAGGACGTTCTCCCGGAACTCCGCCGTGCCCGCTTCGTGACCAACGTTGAATTCCAGAACTACACTGCAGAAGAGCTCAAGGCCCTGGTTGAGGACAACATCGACATCCTTGACGAAGAGGCCCTGCTCCGCAGTGCAACCCTCACCGACGATCAGTCAGCCAAAATGGATATCTACAGCCAGGCTATCAAGAAATACGACAGCGACCGCGCTAAGCTCAACTCCGCTTGCATCCTGCTCGATCAGGGCAAAGAGTCACAGGCTGAGGCTATGCTCAAGAAGGTCAGCGACCGCAACATCGAGGGGCTGAACAACCTCCGCGGCGTGCTTGCACTCCGTAACGGCGACCTCTCTAAGGCTCTCGATTTCTTTGAGAAAGAGACTGGTGATGCCAGCAAGGTCAATCTCGGTACCATGGACATCCTCAGCGGTAACTACGCTGCTGCTGCCAAGAAACTCGCAGGTACCGGTGATGTTAACGAGGCTCTTGCATATATCCTCAACGGCGACCTTTCAAAAGCTTCCAGCCTGCTGAAAGACAAAGATTGCGAACTGGCCGCATACGAGCGCGCTATCATCGCAGCCCGCCAGGGCAAAGCTTCCGTTGCCATGTCAGAACTTGCTAAAATCAAAAATAACAAAGAACTGAAGCAGCGCGCAGAGAATGATATCGAATTCGCCAAGATCAAATAAAGTTTAGAATTATAAGCAACAAAAAAGGTCAACTTCGTAAGTTGGCCTTTTTTGTTGTCCAGACGTATTTGTAACATATTATTTCTTTGTTACAAAAAATACGGTACATTTGCGGTTCAATTTGACAGGATGCTGCGTCACACATATACATACGACAAAGTTTTTCAGCTGGAAGCGGGCGGATCGCTGGACTCCCTGACGATTTGTTACCATACCAGCTGCGAAACACGTGGTGACCGCCCGGTAATCTGGATATGCCACGCCCTCACCGCCAACTCCAATCCGGAGGAGTGGTGGGACACCCTGGTGGGCAAGGGGCTCCTGTTTGATACCGACAAATACTATATCGTATGTGCCAACATAATTGGCAGTTGTTACGGCACCACCGGCCCCACGACGTATGCAAAAGCCCCCTTACGTAACTTCCCGCTGATAACCATCCGCGACCTGGTGCGGGCACACGACCTGCTTCGCGAGCACCTGGGAATAGACAAGATAGACCTTTTGATTGGCGGCAGCAACGGAGGTTTCCAATCAGTTGAGTGGGCAGCAAGTTTCCCGGACCGGATAAAGAATTTGTGCCTGATTGCTACCGGCGCAATTGTAAGCCCCTGGTGCACTGCTACTCTGGAGGCCCAGCGCATGGCCATCAAAGCCGATCCTACATTTGACGCATCCAAAGATGCCAGCGGCGGGGCGGCCGGCCTGGCAGCAGCACGGAGCATGGCCATGGTGACATATCGTAACTACGAGGGGTACGGACGCACCCAGGCTGAGACGAATCCCGACTTTCTGATTGCCAACCGCGCCGTTACATATCAGCAGTATCAGGGGCAAAAGCTCTGCCGCCGTTTTGACGCTTACTCCTATTACTGCCTCACAATGGGGGTAGATACCCACAACGTGGGGCGCAAACGCGGCGGAGTGGAAAAGGCGCTTGCGCTTATAACCGCAAAGACACTCTGCATCGCAATAGACAGCGATATCTTGTTCCCGATAACCGAGAGCAAGCGCCTGGCAGACGCCATCCCCAACGCAAGCCTTGAGATAATTTCATCTGATTTCGGGCACGACGGTTTCCTGCTCGAATACGAACAGATTTCTAATTGTATTAATAAACACTTCGATCTATGCAAGTTTTAAAGTTTGGAGGTTCATCCGTGGCCAATGCCGCCAATATGAGCAAGGTGGTAGAGATTGTGACTAAGGCCGTAAGCAACGACAAGACTATTCTGGTAGCATCTGCAATCAGCAAAGCTACCGATACACTTATCAAGGTTGGCCGAATGTCCCAGATGGGTGACATGGGATACAAGGATATCCTTGCCGAACTTGAACAGAGGCATCATCAGATCATATCAGAACTTATCCCGCAGTACTTCCAGAACGACATCAACCACGAGATTTCCGAGCGTTTTGTACAACTGGGAGGGATCTGCGACGGCATCTGCCGCATCCGCGAACTTACCGGGCACTCCCTGGACCTCATTATGAGTTTTGGCGAACTGCTTTCAACCCGCATCCTGGCGGCAAAGTTCACCTCGATGGGTGTCGGCTGCAAATGGGTCGATTCCCGCGACATAATCAAGACCCGCCACGAGCAGGGTCAGAACGTGGTGGACACTGAGGCCACCAACCGCAACGCACAGGACTACTTTGGCGGCAGCAACGCCAAGCTGTATGTGATGCCGGGCTTCATCGCCTCCGACGCAGAGGGCCGCACCACTACCCTGGGCCGCGGCGGCAGCGACTATTCCGCATCTATTCTGGCTGCAGCCATCGGCGCCCGCCGTCTGGAGATTTGGACCGACGTCTGCGGTATGATGACAGCCGACCCGCACATCGTGCCCGAGGCCAAGACCATAGAACACATCTCCTACCGCGAGGCGCTGGAACTCTCCCACTTTGGGGCAAAGGTTGTCTATCCTCCTACAATCCAGCCTGTTGTAGGTAACAATATCCCCATTCTGGTAAAGAATACTTTTGACCCGGAAGGCAAAGGAACCCTCATTGAGAGCAATCCGCCTGAGACTGCCGGCAACATAAAGGGTATATCCAACAGCGACAAGCTGGCCATCCTCTCCATGGAGGGAAGCGGTATGGTTGGCGTCCCCGGCTACTCCAGCCGCCTGTTCGACGCCCTGGCAAAGAACGACATCAACATTATATTGATTACCCAGGCCTCTTCCGTCCACACCATGCTGGTGGTAATTGACGAGAAGGATGCCGCCCTGGCAAAGAAGGCCGTAGACGAGACTTTCGCATACGAAATCAGCCTCAAGAAGCTTGAACCGCTCAAGATTGAGCGCGGTTTCTCCATCATCTCGCTTGTGGGCGACGACATGAAGAACCAGTCTGGCGTAACCGGCCGCATGTTTGACGCGCTTGGCGGTGAGGGCATCACCATCCGCGCCATAGCACAAGGCTCTTCTGAGCGTAATATATCTGCAGTTATACGCACAGAAGACATTAACGAGGCGGTCCGCGCCATCCACGATGAATTCTTCAGTGAGTATCAGCATACCCTGAACCTCTTCATCGCCGGCTATGGCAATGTGGGCGGTCAGTTGATCAACGTTATCAAGGAGAACGGCGTGGCCATCAACATTGTGGGTATCTGCAACATAAACGGCAAGTTCTTCTGCAAGAACGGCCTCAATCTGGACGAGATTGCACCCGCGTTTGCAGCTCTGGACCGCAGCGTGCGCGTCAACACCGGCGACTTTATTGACGAGGCCATTAAGATGGCCCTCCCCAACTCGGTATTTGTGGACTGCACCTCAGATATCGGCATCGCTACCCACTATCCCTCCATCCTTGCTGCCGGCATCAGCGTGGTAACCTGCAACAAGATTGCCAACTCGCTGGATATGAACCTCTACCGCCAGATCCGCCGCTGCGCGGAAGAGGGCAAGGCATCGTTCTATTACGACACCAACGTAGGTGCAGCGCTGCCGGTTATCCACACTCTCAAGCAGATGGTAAGCAGCGGCGACACCGTGGAGCATATTGACGCCATCGTTTCTGGTACACTGAACTACATCTTCAGCGAATACGGCCAGGCCACTTGCAAAGACTCTTTCTCCACCATCGTGCGCCGCGCGAAGGAGCTGGGCTTTGCAGAGCCCGATCCCCGCACCGACCTGCAGGGCATCGACGTGATGCGCAAGGCCATAATCCTTGCCCGCGAGACGGGGGCAGAGGTCGAGGCAGAAGATATCGACATCAAGGGCTTCCTCCCCGAGGAGTGCCTCAAAGGGAGCGTGGACGACTTCTTCGCCACGATGGAAAAGAACGAAGCGTACTTCGCCGGGCTGCGTAACGACGCTCTCGCAAAGGGTGGCAAGCTGCGTTATATGGCCGAGATTGAGGGTGACAAGGTTGCAATAGGTCTCCGTTGCATAACTCCGGAGCACCCCTTCTTCAGCTATGAGGGGACCGACTCCGCAGTATCCATCGCCACCAAGTTCTACCCTTATCCCGTCGTTATAAAGGGTGCCGGTGCCGGTGCACGCATCACCGCCGGCGGTGTTTATGGTAATATTTGTCTGTGTAGAAAATAAAAAGGTATATCGTCATGAAACAATATAAAATCGCTGTTGTAGGGGCTACCGGTCTTGTGGGTAGCAAAATGATAGAAGTATTGGGTGAAGTAAATTTCCCCGTAGGTGAACTCATTCCGTGCGCATCTGAGCGTTCGGTGGGCAAGAAGGTGACCTTTGGCGGTCGCGAGTGGACTGTTGTCTCTCTGGCAGATGGTGTCGCAGCCAAGCCCGACATCGCCATCTTCTCTGCCGGGGCAGGCGTCAGCAAAGAGTGGGCGCCCAAGTTTGCAGAAGTGGGCTGCCGCGTGGTGGACAACTCCTCACAGTGGCGCATGGATCCCACCAAAAAGCTGGTGGTTCCGGAGATCAACGGGGACGTGCTCACCGCCGACGACATGATTATCGCCAACCCCAACTGCTCCACCATACAGATGGTGCTGGCGCTGGCTCCGCTTCACGAGCGTTATAAAATCAAACGTGTTGTGGTTTCCACCTACCAGAGCGTGACTGGAAGCGGCATGAAGGGTATCCATCAGATGCTGCGTGAGCGTGGCGATAAATCTGCCCAGGATCTGCCCAATGCCTATCCCCACCAGATTGACCGCAACGTGCTGCCCCACATCGATGTCTTCCTGGACAACGGTTACACCAAGGAAGAGATGAAGATGACTAATGAGACAATGAAGATATTTGGCGACGAGAGCATAAAGGTCACAGCTACGACCGTACGCGTACCGGTAACCGGCGGCCACAGCGAAGCGGTGAACGTTGAGTTTGAAAACGACTATGACCTGGCCGATGTGAAGGCAATCTTTGCCGACGGAAAGGCTCCGGGGTGCATTCTCTGTGACGATCCCGCCAACAATGTCTATCCTATGCCGCTGGATGCATTTGGCCGCAACGAGGTGTTTGTAGGTCGCCTGCGCCGCGATTTTTCTGCTCCGAAGTGTTTGAATATGTGGGTGGTTGCCGACAATCTCCGCATCGGCGCAGCCACAAATGCGGTCCACATTGCGCAATACCTTATCCGAAACATCCTGAAATAGTCGGGTTTTTTCTTTATTTATTGTAAATTAATCTTAACTTTGTCCGATGTTCGCACGCTTGCGCGTTGCGTGAATTGGACAATCTTAAGATTTTACAATATGAAATTATCATCTCTTTGTGCGAGCCTGCTGCTATTCGTACTATTGATGACGACGGGCGGCGTTAACCCCGCCCACGCCAACAACAATCTGCAGGGCCGTACAATCACCGTTACAGTCACCGACAACCAGGGTCCCGTACCGGGCGCGAATGTCGTTGTGATTGGTCAGCAAATTGGCGGTTCTACCGATGCCGACGGTGTAATTACCCTTGCAAGAGTACCAGCTAACGCCACTCTTGAGGTATCTTTCGTGGGTTACATCACCAAGAAAGTTTCTGTCGGCAACAAGTCCAAAATTCAGGTTTACCTTGAAGAAGACAAGGAGAAAATCGATGAGGCTGTGGTTGTCGCTTACGGTCATCAGAAAAAGATTACCGTAACGGGCGCCATCGAGCAGGTGGGACACGAAGAACTTATCGAGACTCAGGTCCCCAACTTTGCAAACGCCCTCGCAGGTCGTGTTGCAGGTCTTACAACCATTCAGGAGAGTGGTCAGCCCGGACGTGACGACGTGACGGTTTACCTCCGCGGTCAGGGTACCTCTTCCGACAATACCCCGCTGCTGCTTATCGACGGCGTGCCGAGTGACGGCCAGGCCGACAAGCTGGGTATGCTCAACGTGAACGAGGTGGCCAGCGTAACCATCCTGAAGGATGCAGCATCAACCGCAATCTTCGGTACCCGCGGCGCAAACGGTGTCATCCTGATCACCACCCGTCGTGGTGAAGCGGGCAAGACCATCCTCAGTGCACAGGTTACCTCCAGCGTGGCTTCGCTCCACTTCCCGTGGACCAGGGTTAACTCATGGGAACACGCAGCATTGCGCAACCAGGCCCGCGCAAACGACGGTTTCGGCCCCGACTTTACCGACTATCAGATTGCCAAATTCCGCGAGCAGAGTGGCGACCCCTTCTTCCCCAACCGCGATATGTACAAAGAGTCGATTGCCAAATTCGCTCCCACCGAGCGCGTCGAACTCAATATCTCCGGTGGTTCCAAGAAGACCCGCTACTTTACCAGCGCCGGTATCATATATCAGGAAGGTAACACCAAGATCCTCCCCCGCAAGGTGCTTGGATACAACGCACAGTTCGACATGCTGCGTTACACCATCCGTAACAACTTTGACTTCAACCTCAACGAGGATCTGAAAATATCCCTTACCCTCTCCATCTACTACCAGCGCACCAACGAGCCGGCCGGTGGTACAGGCGTGTTTGACACAGCCCTGGGTACTCCGCCCACCAACCCCGGTCCCCTCACCGTTGCCGGTTACTATGACTCCGAGGGCAATGAGGTGCCTGCAGGCGTAGTGGTCGCAAGGCAGAATTCCACCAATACCTCTGCCTGGGCTATCGTAAACCGTTCCGGTTACTACTACAGAACCACCTTCAGCTTGCTCTCACAAGCAACTGTAGAATATGACCTGAGCAAATTAATCAAAGGTTTATCGGTATCGGCCAATGTAGCATACAACGACTTTGCCGGCGGTAACCTCTCAGGCGCACTTCAGGGCTACGACGCCTATTCATATTATCAGGCCAAGACCCCCGGAGAGAAATCTTACTACATCGCCACCGTCCGCAACTCAAACGAGACCTTTGCTATTGGCGAACGCGCTACCTACGGTAACCAGATGCTTCAGATACACCTGCGCGCCAACTACTATCAGCAGTTCGGCGACCACACCGTGAGCGCAATGATTTTTGCACAGGCTGAGAACAAGATGAGTAACGTGATGCACAAGCTGAATCCTGTGCGTACGTCTCTCCCTTACAAATATGCAGGTATCTCCGGCCGTGTTACCTGGGACTACAAAACCAGATATCTGGCAGAATTCGATGCCGGATACAACGGCAGTGAGCAGTTCTCCCCTGAGAACCGCTTCGGTTTCTTCCCCGCATTCTCTGCAGGATGGGTTATAAGCAACGAGGATTTCTTCAAGAACAATGTCCGCTTCTTTGACGAACTCAAGTTCCGTGCTTCCATCGGTAAAGTAGGTAACGACCACCTGCCGGGTGAACGCTTCCTCTACTACTCCACCGTGAGCCGGTACGATTCCGGTATCTCCGGTACCCTTTATTCCGGCAAAGGCGTGAGCATCTCCTACCTCGGCAATCCCGATATCAGCTGGGAGACCGTCCTCAAGCAGAACTACGCACTTGACTTCCGCTTCCTGAAGAACTTCAGCGGTAAGGTCGACGTATTCTTTGAAAGCTGCGACAACCGTGTATTCATGCCCGCTTCAATGCCTACTGCCAGCGGTCTTGCTGCAAGCAGTATCCCTTACCAGAACATCGGTGTCACCAGGAACAAAGGTATAGAGCTCGAACTCAACTGGTCCAAGGAATTCAGCAAGAAGTTCCGTATGAACGCCGGCGGCCAGATCTCCCACTCCCGTTCCAAGATTGTATATTGCGACGAGGTCCTGCTGGATGAGAGCTACGCATACCGCAAGCGCACAGAAGGGTTCATGCCTGGCCAGCAGTGGGGTCTTGCCATCGACTACGAAGACGAATACGGATACAACAACGGTTACATCAACACTCCTGAACAGCTTGAAAAGGCCAAGGAGATGTACGATATCGGTACCCCCCGTCTGGGTGACTTCCTCTACAAGGATGCCAACGGAGACAACCACATTGACGACCGCGACCTGGTGCCCATCAAGCACAGCTCCGTGCCTGAGATCAGCTTTGGTTTCAACGTCGGCTTCCAGTACAAGCGCTGGGGCGTATCGGCACAGTTCAACGGTATGGCTCTCGTTTCCGCTTACCGTATGGGTCTCGGTGTTTCCGAGCTCAACAATGCCGGTACCTATACCGACTACCACCTGAATGCATGGACAAAAGAGCGCTGGGCTAACGGAGAGAAAATCGAATACCCCGCCCTCTCTACCTACACTAACGTCTCGCTCCGCGCGAACGACTTCTTCATCAACAACCGTTCTTACTGCCGTCTGAAAAACCTCCAGGTTTCATATCAGATCCCGCCGAACAAATTGTTCCGCACCCTGGGCGTAGCCAGCGGCAACATCATCGCCTATGGTAACAACATCTTTATCATAGACAACCAGAGAGTGAAGGCTGTGGATGCCGAAACCAGCGGTACCTCCGTATCCTACCCTCTGAACCGTACATATCAGTTGGCTCTCAATATCAAATTCTAATCGGACATGACTATGAAAAACAGATATATACTTGCATTTGTGACATTGGCTATGTCGCTGTGCGCCTGCAATAAAGTATCCGATTGGCTTGAGAAGCAGGATACCGGCGACCTCCAGTACGATGACATCTGGGCCGACTACAACTATGTAGAGGGGTGGCTTAACAACTGCTTCATGGGCATTCCCGGCGTAGGCTGGTGGTGCGCCGGCGGCGAACCGCTCTGGGCTCTTACCGACGAGGGCTGGTCTTCGCTTGATGCCACCAGCAGTGCCTCCCACAGTGTTTACGACGGCAATTTCAGCACGACTAACGGATGGCCCGGCGGACACAACCTCTATTCAGGGGCGCTCTACCGCATCCGCAATATCAACCAGTTCCTGCACTACATAGTACTTCCGGAAACTCCCGTTTTAACAGAGGAGGGACGTCGCCGTATGATGGCCGATGCCTACGTGCTCAGGGCATACTATATGTTTGAGTTATTCAAGGAATACGGTCCGCTCTATCTATATAATGGTGACGGACAGTCCCAGGAAGAGGGACATCCCGAGTATCTTCCCTTTATCACCAGTCTCAATGACTCCTATACAAATCTTCGCAGAGTCCCTATTGAAGACTATGTACGCTGGATAATAGCCGACTGCGACCGGGGTCTGGCAGTTGACGACCTTCCCTGGCGTCCTACCCTTGCCAGCGAGGCCGGCCGTATGACCAAGTCGCTCGCATGGAGCATCAAGGCTGCAGTCCTGTTCTGGTATGCAAGTCCCCTGTTCAACGAGGGCAAAGACCATTGGGAAGAGGCTTATCAGATGAATAAGAAGACTCTGGAACTGCTCCGTGAACACGGCTATGCACTGCATACCAAGTGTACCAACCCCTCTATCTACGGTGATGGCCCGGCAAATGCGTTCCGCCAGTACTATACCGACAATTCCCTCACCTGGGCCGGATCGTCTCCTTCCGACACGGAGACAATCTTTGCTCTCGGAGGGTCTTCCGGCAGTTATGCCAGCAACTGGATCGGCTCCCGCCACACAAGCATAGGATATTGTGGCACATGCCCCACACAGGAGATTGTGGACTGCTATGAAACTATCGACGGCGTGCCTGTCCTTGACCTGGCAAATCCTTATGCCGACGAGTATCACCTGCATCCCAACTTCAATCCTGAGAATAAGACATACGACGAACAGCACCCTTACGACAACCGTGACCCCCGCTTCGAGGCGTGCATTATGCACCACGGCACCCCCTACACTTGGGATAAGGCTTATACGGTGGATATCAGTCCGGAAGGCCGCAACTATCGCAGTACCCTCCCGACCGACCTTACGCAGACCCGCACAGGGTATTATTACTGCAAGACTGTTCCGCCGAACATTAACTACAACGCTCCCAGAACCGGTCCCGGAATGCGTCAGTACAAAATGTCAGAGTTGATTCTCAACTTTGCAGAGTGTGCCCTTGAAGCCGGTCATCTTAAAGAGGCCCGCGATGCGATCAACGAAATCCGCGACCGCGTGAATATGCCCCACCTGCCGGAAAACCTCTCTAAAGAGCAGCTGCGGCTGCGCCTGTACAACGAGCGCCGCGTAGAACTCGCATTTGAAGAGACCCGCTACTATGATCTACGCCGCCGTTGCCGCCCGGAAGATGAGATTCCCGGTATCAAGTACCTCACCGGCGTTGATGTATCCTATGCCGGCGACTGGTCTGCCGCTACCTACACCCGTGTACTTATCCGCGAAGAAGAACGTCACGGCTATGAGGCCAGGTGCAAACTGACCCCCCTGCCCAAGGGAGAGGTTTCCAACCTCAAGGTTATCACTGGAGTTGATTTCCAGAACTATGGATGGGACTAAGTCTTATACACAGAAAACTATCAAGTTATGCGAACAAGATATAGATTAACACTGATTCTGATGCTTCTTGTTGCGGGGTTCGCCAGCCTGTCCGCACAGGAATCGATGATTATCAGCATCAAGGGCTTCGTAACAGACGAGTTTGGCAACCCTCTGTACAACGCCCTGCTGGTGAGCGCCAACAAAGCAAACCAGTATATCACCAACCCCGACGGCTCCTATGACTTCCAGATCAGGGATGCCAGTACCTACCTCACCGTAAGCTACCCCGGCTTCCACAATCAGGATGTCACGATTGCCGATATTCTTGACGGCAACAGCACTATCGTGATGAAAGCCAGCGGACAGGATGAAGACGAACTGGTGGATCTGGTTCACCACAAGCTGCGCAAAAACCTGATTACTGGTAGCGTTTCCACCGTCAGCGGCAAGGAGCTCCAAAAAACCCCCACATTGCGTCTGCAGGAATCATATATGGGGCGCATCCTTGGCCTGGGCAGCATCGAGCTCGACGCCAACCCCTCCATCTTCCCCGAGACGGGCGGTGAATACAACAATGCATACTACAACTTCAATATCCGCGGTACCCACTCATACAACAGTGGCCGGGACATCACCTATATGGTGGACGGTATCCGCTTCGAGGGCTACGACGGACATATTTTCACCTATTTCAACCCGCGTGAAATAGAATCTGTCTCGGTTATCCGTGACGCCGCCTCCCTGGCACTGTACGGCATAATCGGCGGCGACGGTGTAATCAGCATCACCACCAAGCGTGGCCAGCAGGGTGAGCCCCGCATTATGGTGGCTTATGACCACTCTATGCGACAGATGGACACAGAACGCTACCATATGCCTGACGCATACACCTTTGCCACCCTGCGCAACCAGGCCTGCATAAACGACGGACTCTCCCCCGAGTATTCCGACCAGGCACTGGAGAACTATCGCACCGGGATATGGCCCAGCCACGACTACTACAACGAGTTCGTAAAGCAGTTCACAACTTTGGACAAGCTCTATCTCTCGATAGGCGGCGGCAGTGAATATGTGCAGTATATGTGTAACTTCCAGTGGCTCCACACCGGTTCCCTGTACAACCAGCCGGAGTACAAGGACATCCGCTACTCAATGAAACCCGGCAGCGCCGATTATTTCCACGTGGCCTCCAACCTGGACTCCAAGTTGAACTACTTTATCTCGGCAACCTTCACCCTCCGCGGTGACTTCAAGATAGAGAATGGTCTGGGAAGTGCCCCCAACGACCGTATGAGGGTCCGCTATTCCGATATGCTCAAGCATATTATGATTGCTGCTCCTACCATCACCAGCCTGTATGCCCCCGAAGGTGCATTTGCCGAAGGGAGGGATATCTCCTATATGCCTCTGTTCAGCGACCGCAGCACTATGGGTGGTATCTGGGGAACCAAGTATGACACCAACCCCTATGGTGAGCTGACCCACTCCGGCCGTACTATGAAATACGCCACCTTCGTCCATATGGACGCCAAAGTCAATTTTGACTTCGATATGGTTACTCCCGGCCTGGGCGGTCAGGTGGGCTTCTCCTTCAAGGGCGGTGGAGACAAGGATATCGACTACACCATCAGCTACACGATGTATCAGGCAAACGATCCCGGCCTGACCTCTTTCCGCCAGTATGGTGGTGAATATGACACAAACGGTTATTCCAAGTATTACACATTCTGCTATAGTTACGAGTACTTTGGCAAGGCGTTCTACAACCGTCAGTTCGGTGACCACAGCATCAACGCCGTGTTTATGGGCAACCACCGCGAACTGGTTACTCGTGACGTCGGAGGTATGAACAACATCCCCTACAGAAGTGAGATATTCGGCCTTAACGCTGTTTATTCTTATAAGGATAAATATATCGTAAGTGGTAACCTGGGTTACTCCGGAAGTGACGTGTTCCCCAAGAAAAACCGCTTCCACTTTACCCCCGGTGTCGGCTTGGCGTGGGTAGTGTCTAAAGAGAACTTCCTTAAAGGAAATGACATTCTCTCTTACCTGAAGCTTCGCGGAAGTTACGGCCGGTCTGCCCGCAGCACCTTTACGTCATATCGTTTCGTCTATAACTCCAACACCACTACCTCCACATGGGATCAGAGCCGTCTGGGCAACGAGAGCCTCCAGCCTGAATATATCAAAGGTTTGGACGCAGGTATCGACCTGACACTCTTCAACTGCTTGAGCCTCACCGGATCTGTGTTCAAGGAGAGGATGGATAACGGCTATATGGAATCAACCAAATATGTCCCGGTATTCCAGGGTGTATCGCTGGGTAATTACCCGGCCACCAACACCGGCAAGTTCGAGAACAAGGGCTATGAGGTCAGTCTCCAGTTTAAGAAGCAGCTGAGCAAAGATTTCACCCTTTGGGCAGGAGCATCAACCTGGTATAACGAAAACCAGGTCATCTATATCGGCGAGATGGAGCGGGACAAATCCTACTACTGGCCCAAATGCCCCAACCACCCCGACGAGGATTGGCCCTACTTCTCTGAGGGTTATTCTACCGGCACCTACAGCGGCTACCGCATAGACATCCCTGAAGGCGAAAGCCTCTATATGGCCGACGGCAGCCTCAACCCCAAAACGCTGTTCAACAGCGTAGAGGAGATTGAATCCTGCGGCATAGACTACTCGCAGCTCGGTACCGTACGCCCCGGTGACTTCCGCTATAAGGACCTCAACGGTGACGGCGTACTCAACTACAAGGATACTGACAAATACGCTTACTCTGCAACGCCCCGCCAGTATTATTCTGCTAATCTGGGCTTCCGTTGGAAAAACTTTGAGGTAAGCGCCCTCTTCTATGGCGCAAGCAAATATATGAGGGCTCTTGGCGACGAGTTCTTCACAGGCTATAACTACGACGGCTTCTTCTGCGACCTCCACGAACATGCCTGGACAGCAGAACGCTATGCAAACGGGGAATTCATAAATGCCCCGGCGCTCTCCATGTCAAGCACCGTGAGCCACGTAACCAACGAGTACAACCTTGTGGACGCATCCTTCCTCAAACTGAAGAATGTCGAGATTGCTTACAACATCCCCGCTAAACTCTGCCGCAAGATTGCTGCGCAGGATATCCGCATCGCCCTCCAGGGTCAGAACCTGTGTACCTGGGACAAGCTGCCCAGCAAGTATATGGATCCCGAAACAATCTACCTGGGTATGTACCAGCCTATGCGGGTTTACAACATTGCTCTTAATGTAACTTTCTAAATAGGATACCATGAAAAAGTTATATACTCTGTTTCTCCCGGTGATCGCAATCCTGACTCTGCTGCCTTCCTGCAGCCAGTTGCTGGAACCCGAACCCTACGGTCTCGTGGACCTGGATCTTGTGTGGACCAAATATAACTACACCTCGTCTCTGGTGAATACCATCGGCAATGCCACTGAATACCGCGCCACGCTGGACTATGCACCATACTGTGACGAGAGCCAGCACGTTAACGACCGTATCGGCGGCTCCTATTACAATTGGTACAATAAGGACTTCCTCTCTGCTGACTACCCTATGGGATCCGGCTACGGGAACTACTACAACAATATCCGCACTATCAACTATTATCTTACCAACAATCATAAGATTAGTTTTACCAATGTGGATCCCCTAGAGTTGGAGTATTGGGAGGTGAAGGCGCACTTGTACCGTGCATGGCACTATTTCATGCTGATGAAGCGCTTTGGTCAGGCCGTCATATTCACAGAATGTTATGACCTGAACGAGACCTTCACCGATGTCCACCTGAACAGCGTGGAGGAGATTGCAGACTTTATTATGGAGGACCTGAAATTCTGCCTGGACGCCACCGAAGACGAATTTTCTGGCTATACCTTCCGCTGGAAACCCGGTAATTACGGTATGAACCGCGGATGGGCGTGGGTACTCAAGGCCCGTACTGCTATGTTTGCTGCCAGTCCGCTCTATTACAAAGAGGGGAGCAAATATACCTGGGAGTACGCTTACCAGATTAACAAGCAGGCTGTGGAAGCGCTCCTGGCCCACGGATGGAAACTGTTTGACGTGGCGCCCAAGGATGATTATGCATACACTTGCTACGACTACTACCACATCTTTGAGTACGATGGTGCACGTAATATCGACAATGAAACTATTATGGGCAATAACGCCCGGCTCCCTATGTGGCAGAATTACGGTCTGCCCACCACCAGGGGCGTCCTCTCCTGCGGCATCTGCCCTACACAGGAACTCGTGGACTGCTATGAGACCATTGACGGCGAGCCCATCCTCGATTTGGAGAAGCCTTATCTGGACGAAGCTCACCTGCAGCCCAACTACAACAAGAACAACAAGCTCTACGACCCCGAGAATCCGTACGCGAACCGCGATCCCCGTTTCTATGGCTCTATTTACTACAACAATGCACCGCGCTGGTGGGTCAATCCGGACTCTCTGCGCGTAGAGACCTTTGTGGGTGGCAACTGCGGCATTTCAGAAGAAGCCAATTCCAAGTACTATACCCGTACCGGTTATTATATCCGAAAATTCTGCTGCGACAAATCCAGCGACAGGGTCGGAACTCTTGACGGACGCATACATAACGCCCGCCTGGCCGAGATGTTTCTGAATCTGGCCGAGTGCGCCTGCGAATCCGGCCACTTTGATGATGCTTACTACTACACCGACCTTGTGCGCGAACGCTCTGGCATGCCTGTCCTGCCCGAGAATCTCACCAAGGATCAGCTGCGACTCCGCATCCGTAACGAGCGCCGCGTGGAACTTGCTTTTGAGAACTTCCGCTGGGACGATGTCCGCCGCTGGAAGATTATCGACCAGACAGAGGAGCACGTTACAGGTATGCGCATCACCAAGGACGATAAGACCGGCAAGCTCACCTACACCCGCTTTGCCTTCCCTACCCGTACCAACAAGGGACACTACAAGTATCTTCTCTACCCTATGAGCGAAGAAGAGGTCAACAAGATGAAGTACCTCACGGGTGAAGACTGGCAAACTCCCGGCTGGGAATAAAATACTGGGGCGCTGCCCCAAACCCCGCCGCTTAAGCGCTGGCTATTCTGCATATCCACCCGCACGCGCTACGCTAGCGCCTGATGGCGATTACTAACTCGTAAAAGTGCCTCGACACCGCGTGTCGGGGCGCTTTTTGTTATATGTATGCAAAAATATTCTAAAATTTTTGGTACTATGTATTGCAAGGTATTAAAAAAGTTTTATATCTTTGCATCAACAAATACCAAACACACCTGAAATGAAAAAGACTGTATCGGCTGCAATCGGCAGCACAAACTTCATTATCGACGAAGACGCCTATGCACGTCTTGATTCTTACCTGGCTGCTTTCCGCGCAAAACTGCACGCAGGGGCAGACACCCAGGAGGTAATGACCGACCTTGAGAACCGTATCGCTGAACTGGCCACCGCCAAACTCGGCGGCGAGAACCGGGTAATAACCCTCTCCCTCATTGACGAAATCATCAGTAGCATCGGTATGCCCGATGGTACCTCATACCATCGCGAAAGCCAGGAGGCAGCTTCTGAGACAGCAAAGAGCGAACCCGTCGTCCACAAGTTTTTCCGTGACAGAGACCATCGCTCCATCGGCGGCGTGTGCAGCGGGCTTGCTGCTTACTTCAATCTCGATGTTACCCTTGTACGTGTAGCGTTCATACTGCTGTTCTTCCTTGGCTGTACCACCGGTTTCTGGATCTACATCGTGCTCTGGATCATCGCTCCCTGCGCAAATACCCCCACAGAGAAATGCCAGCTGCGCGGTATCGAGCCCACTTATGAAAATCTCTCCAAATTCACCACAAGCAAATAACCGTCATGGACAACGTAACAGAAAACGTGCGCTCACAGATGCGCAAAGGGGTGCTTGAATATTGCATCCTGTGCCTTCTTGCAAAAGAAGACGCCTACGCCTCCAGCCTGATCACTCAGCTCAAAGAGGCCAATATGATTGTCGTGGAAGGAACCCTGTACCCGTTGCTTATAAGACAGAAGAATCAGGGACTGCTCACATATCGCTGGGAAGAGTCTCCCCAGGGTCCGCCCCGCAAATATTATTCGCTCACAGACAAAGGTCGCGAACAACTCGCACAGATGGATGACGCGTGGCGTGAGATTATCGCAACCATTGAGGAAATCAGAAAATAACAACCATGAAAAAGACAGTTCAAGTAAATATCGGCGGATGCGCCTTCAACATTGATGAAGAGTCATACTCTCTCATAGAAGAGTATCTAAGCAGCCTGAAACGCTACTACAACAACACCCTCGACGGCAAGGAGATAGTAGAAGACATCGAAGAGCGTATGGCAGAACTGCTGCTGGAGCGCTGTGGCACTGGCAACGTGGTGTCTGTGGCCGATGCGCGCTATGTAATAGGCATTCTGGGGACTCCGGCAGCCTTTGACGAGGAATCCGGCACAGACAATGCAAAGCCGCAGGAAAAGCCCAAAAAGCGGCTCTATCGCAACCCGGAGGGACGTATCATCGGTGGCGTATGCAACGGTCTGGCGGCTTATTGGAATTGGGACGTGACCCTCATCCGGCTCATTGCAGCCATCCTGTTCATTGCCTCCTTCGCTTCTGAACACTTTGTTCTGGTTCTTCCGGTACTATATATCCTCTGCTGGATTGCCATGCCAAATGCAGACACCGTACAGAAGCAGTGCGAAATGCGCGGAGAACAGCTTTCGGCTGCGGGTATCGGACAGCAGTATGCCGCGTCCAGACCTGCAAACAATCAACCCGCCGGAAGAACAGCAGGCCGCATTCTGGGTGTCATCCTCGGCATAATTCTTTTCCTGTCCGGCCTTAGTGCATTATGCGGCGGAGCATTCGCCTTCTGCCTGCCTTCCCTGGCCGGTCTCAACCCGGAAATCGCCTCCTGGTGGACAGAAATTATGGACGAATTCGGTCTGGAGAGCATATTGCCGCTGGGTATTTCCACCTTAATCGTTGCCGCGGTGGCCTATGCCATCCCCTGCATCCTGGCCATCTACTACGGCATCCTGCTCACTTTCAACCTGAAGTCTCCCAAGTGGCGCCCCGGCCTGATACTCATCATCCTCTGGGCCATTGCCATGATTGTCCTGGCTGCGCTTATTGGCGTTGACATCATCAAAATTATTCCTCTGATTGATTAGATATGAAACCCGTGATAACAACTCTGCAAAAGTATGCATCGTTCAGGGGCATTGCTTCCCGCAAGGAGTTTTGGAGCTGGGCTTTGTTTGCCGGACTGATTGTCGGAGGGCTGTTTACGTTGGCCTGGTTCACCGGAAAAATAGGCGCATACATCCTCTGGTCAGCTTGCGCTCTGTTGATAATACCGACGTTGGCCGTGACTGTCCGGAGGCTGCACGACGTAGGGCGTTCCGGATGGTGGATTTTGCTATGGGCGGTTCTCCTTGTGGGAACTGTGCTATTTGGATTCCTTTCCGGGTATCTGCTTCAGAATATGAGCCCTGGTGACACAGTGTCTCCTTTTGTGAACATTTCCGTCCCTATTGTGGCGCTGATCGCGTTTGGGTATAGCCTGCTGATGCTATATTGGCTCGCCTCCCCGGGCAAGACTCACGAATAGTGAATAACCAGCCGAGCAAGGTCTGCTGAAAAGTGGGACACCTTGCCCGGGCTAAAAAGCCACGGCGTTCACAATCAAGTGTTTACAGAAAAACGGTGGGCAAGGTCCCTGACATCTGGGAAGACCTTGCCCGCTGAAGGCACAGTGTATTACTTGCTTAGAGTTTCAGCACGGCCATGAAGGCGCTTTGGGGCACCTCTACGTTGCCCACCTGGCGCATACGTTTCTTGCCCTGCTTCTGCTTCTCCAGCAGTTTGCGCTTACGTGTAATGTCGCCGCCATAACACTTGGCGGTGACATCCTTGCGCACCTGCTTCACTGTTTCGCGGGCTATGATCTTGGCGCCGATGGCGGCCTGAATGGCGATGTCGAACTGCTGGCGCGGGATCAGGTCTTTGAGCTTCTCGCAGATGCGGCGGCCGAATTCGTAGGCGTGGTCTCGATGGATCAGGCTGGAGAGGGCATCGACCTGCTCGCCGTTGAGCAGGATATCCAGCTTGACCAGATCGGCCTGCTTATAGCCAATGACGTGATAGTCGAACGATGCGTAACCCTTTGATATGGATTTGAGCCGGTCGTAGAAGTCGAAAACTATCTCCGCCAGGGGCATGTCATAGTTGAGCTCCACGCGGTCGGCAGTGATGAAATGCTGGCTCACCAGTGTGCCGCGCTTGTCCAGGCAAAGCTTCATAATCGGCCCGAAGAAGTCGCTGCGCGATATTATCTGGGCGCGGATATACGGCTCGTCTATATGGTCTATTATGTTTATTACCGGCAGCCCGGAAGGGTTGTGGACCTGCACCACCTCATGCTGGGTGGTGTAAACGTTATATGATACGTTGGGGACGGTGGTTATGACGTCCATGTCAAACTCGCGGAACAGCCGCTCCTGTACAATCTCCATGTGGAGCAGCCCCAGGAAGCCGCAGCGGAAGCCAAACCCCAGCGCCAGCGAACTCTCAGGCTCGAACACCAGCGAGGCATCGTTCAGTTGGAGTTTCTCTAAGGACGAGCGCAGCTGCTCATATTCGTCCGCCTCCACGGGATATACGCCCGCAAAGAGCATCGGCTTGACCTCTTCGAAGCCCGCAATGGCTGCGCTGCAGGGGCGCTCTATGTGGGTGATGGTGTCACCCACCTTAACCTCGACGGCGTTTTTGATGCCGGAGATTATGTATCCCACGCTGCCACACTCAATGGTTTTTCGCGGCACGAGTTTCATTTTCAAAACACCCACCTCGTCGGCAACATATTCGCTGCCGGTATTTACAAATTTCACCTTGTCCCCGGTAGAGATGCTGCCATTCACCACCTTGAAATAGGCGATTATGCCGCGGAAGGGGTTGAACACGCTGTCAAATATCAACGCCTGGAGGGGGGCTTCAGGGTCGCCCTTGGGGGCAGGAATCTTGTCCACGATGGCGTCCAGCACCTCTTTCACCCCGGCGCCGGTCTTGGCGCTCACCAGAAGCACATCGTCAGGGTCGCATCCCAGCAGGTCCACAATCTGGTCGCGCACCACCTCCGGCTGTGCTGCATCCATATCAATCTTGTTGATGACCGGGATTATCTCAAGGTTGTGGTCAATGGCTAGATAGAGGTTAGATATGGTCTGCGCCTGGATGCCTTGTGTGGCATCTACAACCAGCAGTGCCCCTTCGCAGGAGGCAATTGCGCGTGACACCTCATAAGAGAAATCGACGTGACCGGGAGTGTCAATCAGGTTCAGGACGTACTTCTCGCCATCCTTCTCATAGTCCATCTGTATTGCATGGCTCTTGATGGTGATGCCCTTCTCCTTCTCCAGATCCATCGAGTCCAGCACCTGCGCCTCCATCTCCCGCTGGTCCAGAGTCTTGGTATACTCCAGCATACGGTCGGCCAGAGTACTTTTACCATGGTCTATGTGTGCTATTATGCAGAAATCTCTTATGTTTTTCATGCGGAAGGTGCCTAAATCGCTACAAATATACACCATTTTTCGTTATGACTCGTATGGCTGGCTCTTACAATATGGTTTTACAGGTTTGTGCTTGAGCCATTTATTATTAACTTTGATAAAAAGACCATTATATGAACCCACGCCGCCTTCTTTCATTATTATTGTTGCTGATAAGTAGCGTACTTGGCGCCCAGACCTACCATTTCCAATACACGCACGATACTATTGGAAACAGGGTATCTCGAATATACCAGACTTCGCCTTCGAAGGGTGGCGCTTCTTTTGTTGAGATGTCTGGAGTCGCCAACTTACAAGGCGATGAGGAGTTCAAATCAGAGGCATATGACGATGGCAGTTCATCAAGTGTAGCTACTGCGGAAACAGACACTACAAAATACGTGTTTCCTTACAAATCCCCGGCCGAAAAAGCGGCGTATCTGGAAGCAATGATGGATGAGGTCGTTCGGCAGAAACCGTACCCTATTGATGGTGAATTTCGTGATGTATCAAACTATTCAGTAGGCGAGATAGCCCTTTCGTACGGAATCTCCGGCTCAGGGGCAAGGACGTACAGCATACCGATTTACACAGCGCCCGACATAAAGTATGCTCCGGCGCTTTTTTGGGTATATAACAGCCAGGGAGGATACGGTTACGGCGGATATGGTTGGGATATCGGCGGATTGTCTGTCATTACGCTTACTCAAAAG
>JAFXNQ010000035.1 GCA_017529425.1 Bacteroidales bacterium
CTACGTCAGGACCGCCTCTGACATCACCCCCTGCACCGACCCCTTGTGGATGCAGCTGTTCATCAGGGTTGACGGGACAAAGGCCGGCTGGGAGGGCTACGACTTTGCGGTGAACCGTTCTACGCCGGCAAAAGGGAATGCCGTGCTTGAAAAGAGTCAGGGAGGATGGAAGTGGAAAAAGGTATCCGATATATCTTACCGCGTCAATGGCAAGGAGATGGAGCTGGCCATCCCGTTATCATCTCTTGGAATAAAAAATTCCAAAGAGTTCACAGTCGATTTCAAGTGGATAGACAACGCCGCCTGTGACGGCGACATCCAGACCTGCATGCGCGACGGCGACTCCGCCCCCAACGGACGATTCCGCTACCGGTACAAGTTTAAGGAGTGATTCCCGACGAAATCATTCAAGCTATGGACGATTGAGCCACATGCCCATCACGGGATCTGATAGGAATGTCTTATTATTGTCGCTGTAAATCAAGCCTTTCTCCAGAAGGGCTTTTCTTGTTGTCACAGATGCCGCAGAAGACCCTAGTTTGTATTTACTTATAACCCCGGAAGAAGAAAAGCCTTCATACACCCCATCTGAGACAGCTCTCAAAAAACGCATCTGAACCGGAGTCAAATTCTCAGTGCGGCTTTCGAATAACGCCGTATTTTGTGCAACAAGTTCCTCAAGTCCAGCCTCGATATCTGCATCACTCACCGCTTTGTCAGAGAAAAGATACACATACCAGCTAAGCTGCTGGACATATGAAGAATGATAATCCACGGAGTCACATATTCTTTCTATCTGGTGCTCAGAAATAGTTTTACCTGAAGCCTTAAACTTACCGGAGATAAAGGTATTCCAGTACGAGAACGGTATCTTTTTCAAGTACAGTATATCGCCAAACTTATAGAATGGCTTAGTCTCGTCGTTAAACAGGCCTTCCATCATATGTCGCTTACTTCCAAACAGGCAGTATGATACATTCTCCTGGTGTTGCCAAACCGTTCTCAACTGCTTCTGGAAAGAAACGCTGTCTTCAAATTCTGCTATCTGTTGGAACTCGTCTATGCAGATAACGATATGAACTTTCTTTTTCTCTGCTATACGTTCAGGGAGTTGCAATAATTCTTCCATTGTCTGGACATCGCCATTCAGCCCAAACTGGAGCTGGACGGGATTAATCTCATCGGCAGCCAGATTGACACTCATGCTGAGCCGGCCGAGAAATCTTTTTGCATTTACAACGAGCTCATCGAATGCCGATGAAGTCTGTTTCAGCACAGTATTTGCTAAAAGCTCACAAAAATCGGCAGGTGTTTTTGCTTTGAAAACGTCAGCAAACACACACATAATCCCAGAGCCCTCGGTTTCCTTTATTACTTTCTTGACAAGAGAAGTCTTGCCCCAGCGCCTGGGAGAGATAATAAACGTGTTAATACCCGCCTCGAAACTAGCCTTAAGCCTTGCTGATTCCTGCACTCTGTCTGTAAATGACTCGTCGGCAACTGGTTTTCCAAAAATAAATACCTGCTTCATTGCTTGCTGAATTGATTCGATACAAATGTAAGCACTTATTTACTAAGTTGCAACTTAGTAAGAAACAACTTACCAAGTGAAGATAAACGAATCTATCTCGGCTCACATTTTAATGCCCGCTCAGTGCAGATGCCTCCTACGATACAGGGGCTCCACGGAACTTTGGCGGGACGTGAGTGTGGGATTATTGATGTTGCATATCCTAGTGGCAGTTATATACTTGATTGTGAACGATATATGTATTCTTGCTTGCGCAAAAATACGCAAGCAAGAGTCAGGAAAAGCCTGAGTGTCACGCACGTAGGTGCCACGGCCTTGCAACTAAGATGGCTTGTGAATGCATTCCCTAACCCGAGAGCGGATGAAGTTTTGGAAACTATCTGAGTCTCAGGGGTGTTCGTAAATCACAGTACGCTCTAACTTGTCTGGAGGAGCAGATAAAGCAAGCTACTTTCGAGTATAATGATATAACACAGGTCATTAGCGAATATCAGCCCGCGTTCGCCCTATAGAAATAATCACTTAAATCAAGCACACTCAACTGTTGAAAAAAAACACTCCGGTAAAGGTAAACCCTGCCCGGAGTGCTATCCAAAATTATTGTGACGGCCTAACGGCCGTTTGGGTCGAGGGGCTGCCGCCCCTATGACAGGAGGTTTTGATGCTGTCCGCATTCGCAAACAGCTGGCAGTCCGTGCTTACGCCCAAGACTGCCTTTTATTGCTGCGCTTATTCTGTAACGGGACGGACTGACTACCCGTCGTAACGGTTGTTGTATCAGGTGTATCGCCTGTATCGCCCCCGATACACCCGATACACCCCGATACGCCAAAACTCTTTTGAGGAACAAGAATGATTAAGTTATATTTGCTATGAGAAAACGATTTAATATGGACGAAAGCCAAAACATAGAATACAAGAAAATCTGGAAGGACGAATACCTCAAGTGGATTTGCGGCTTCGCCAACGCCAATGGCGGTCGCATTTTCCTTGGTTTAGATGACGATCCGCCATACGAAGTAGTAGGGCTCGACGACGCCGACAAACTGATGGAAGACCTGCCGAACAAAGTACGCGATGTTTTGGGCATCATGGTTGATGTTGACCTTCACCACGAGGGCGACAAGAAATACATTGAGATGACTGTAGAGCCATACCCCTATCCGGTTAACTACAAGGGACAATATCACTATCGCTCCGGCAGCACCAAGCAAGAACTCAAAGGCGCTGCTCTCAGCAAATTCCTCCTTGATAAGGTTGGCGTCCGATGGTGCAATGTTCCTGTTCCTTCGGTAAGTATAGAAGACCTGAGTGCGGAATCAATACAGACATTCAAGGAGAAGGGTATCAAGAAGAAACGTCTGGACTCAGACGTTTTGAACGACAGCATATCTGATTTCCTGTCTTCTCTGGATTTAATGGCAGACGGTCAGATTTCGCGTGCTGGAGTACTCTTGTTCCATCCGAAGCCGGAGAAACTATTTCCCGGTTCCTTCATCAAGATAGGCTTCTTCCGAACAGATACAGATTTAGTCTTTCAAGACGAGATTCATGGCAGTCTGGTTCAACAGGTAGATCGCACCTTCGATCTGCTCACCACCAAGTACATGAACTATATGATCTCATATGAGCAATTACAGCGAATCGAAACCCCGACATACCCGGAGGATCCTATCAGAGAGTGCATCTTGAATTGCATTGCCCATAAAGATTACGCAGAGCAGATACCCATTCAAATCAGCGTCTATCCGGATCACATCGTTTTCTGGAACCCTGGCTCTCTACCAGAGTCCTGGACAGTGGAGAATCTCTATAAGAAGCACCCATCTTGCGCCTTTAATCCTGCCATAGCCAACGCATTCTTCCGTTGTGGCGAAATTGAAGCTTGGGGGCGAGGAATTGGAAAGATTATTGGTGGCGCTATTGAAGGAAAGCTACTGCCTCCTACTTTTGATGCCTCTTTTGGTGGATTGATGGTTACATTCTTCAACAACCCTGCAGTACAACTAAAGGCGGCTGGGATAGATGCCAGAGGTGCTGACATCATTAAATATGTCCTTAATCAAAAAAGAATTACAAACTCAGAAACACAAAAACTACTGGGTGTTAGTAAAGCTACCGCTACTCGTCTTTTATCGTCCCTGTCTGATTATTTGATAGTGACGGGCACTAGAGGTAAAGGAACTTATTATTCAATCAAAGGGCTCACAATTGGCTCATAATTGGCTCAAATCATAACATTACCTCTTCTGTTTCTGGGCAATAAATTAAAATAAGCGGCTGATATCCAGTCGCTTATTTATTGTTATTTTATTGTTGTTAATTGGCTCACAATTGGCGCATGGTCGCTTTATTCATCATTGCTATCTAATAGCATCCTCAACGACAAAAAATTGATGGAGGGAGCCATCTCCTATACCTACAGAATCCTCAAGAAGCTCTCCTGATACGTTACCGACGGACGCTACAAGATAGACGACAATATTGTGGAGAACAGTATCCTGCCGCTGGCTCTGGGCCGCAAGAACTACCTGTTCTGCGGCGATGATGAAGCCGCCCAGAGGGCCTCAGTGGTCTACTCCCTGCTTGCCACCTGCAAGGCCCGCGGCGTTGACGAAAGAACATGGCTTGAAGATGTGCTCCGACGGATGCCTGAATACGAACTGGACCAGAAGGACTTCTCTGAACTTCTTCCCGGCACTGGAAGCCGTCAACAAAGTCACTCTCACCAGAATCCCATTGAAACGAGAAAACTACGACTGACATCTCACTGATGCCAGTCGCAATCTCACTTTGTCAATATGTACTTCTCCGGATGCTTACGGTAATCCTAGCTTACACAAAAATTACATATAGACATCCGAATCCATTTCGTTCACACTTATGCACGCTCAGTGCAGATGCCTCCGCTTGCAATGCTTTCTGGGCAAAAATCTGCCCCTGAAAGCATTCAAGCTACGGACTTTATCTGCACTTTCGCTCTATCTCTGCGGTCCAGCCAAAGCGCCCCTACGGTTTGTTTGGGGCTCTACGAAACTTTGGCGGGAGCGCACCCCCTTTCCTTCATAAAGCCCTTGGCGCCTCCACTGCCGCATGGGACGGGTTGGACCGCCGCGGATATCTTTGCGCTTATGCCGGACGGGAGCGAATCCCGTAATTAAAACCACATCCTCATGGCACCTACATACCGTTTATACAATGTTGCTGTGAAAAAACACATGCGAAAGTCTGGAAAAGTCAAGGGTCAGGTATGTAGGTGCCACTGAGCACGTGGATATCAGTGCGAGTACATTCCAAAACACAAGAGCGGATGAAGTCTTGGTAATTACCTGAATACCAAGACTCTCGAACAGCACAGTCCGCTCTCGCTTGTCTGGGAGATGAGATAAAGCGAACTGCTTTCGGGTATAATACTATAACACAGGCCGTTAGCAAACACCCTCACGCGCTCGCCCTATAGAAATAATCACTTTAACGAAGCACACTCAACTGTTGAAAAAACACTCCGGTAAAGGTAAACCCTGCCCGGAGTGCTATCCAAAATTATTGTGACGTCATAACGTCCGATTGGGTCGGTGGGGCTGTCGCCCCAATGACAGGAGATTTTGATGCTACCCGCATACGCAGGTAGCTGACTCGCTGGACTTACGCCCTTGCGAGTCTTTTATTCTGAAACAGCGCGGACTGATTGCCCGTAGCAGCGGCTGCAGTAGCCCCTGTCGACTTCATCCGAACTGAAGTCCACGAACCACGCGCGGCCCGGGTAGTCCGTAAGGAGGGAAGAAGACCAGTAGTCGCCGTAGGAGGCCGCATAGTAGAGGTTGGTATCGTACCGGAAGCCAGCGGCGGGCAGGAATATGCTGTTGCCGTTGGGGCCGGTGACAAGCGTTCCATTTACACCGTTCCGAGTAGTCCATGTCCAGGTGCATTCGGTCCTCAGTTCTGTCCACTCTGCATCAGTGGGCATTCGCCAGCTACCACCCCAATTGGCCCTTGCGGCATCGTCCACTACCTCCAACGTGATTATATTATCCACAACGGGACCGTATGAACTCATAGTGTTGTACTTGGTTAACGTTTTATAACTACCATTGCACCATTTGTATGATGCAAATTTGTATCCAGACTTGTTTGCCTTCCAGCTTCTGCAAGGATCATCCTGAAAATGGCCTTCAGTATAATACGGCACAGTTTCACCCCAGGCGAAATAATCGCCATATTCCTCTGGCGTTTTAGCACCCACATTGCAGGTTGCCCATTTGAGTCCGGACGGGAGACCAAGGTCAACCCAGCCATATCCATTCTGAACACCTGAAGAAGGTTTTTCTTTGACCGTGGCTAAGCAGGTGATGTTGCCTTCCGCAACTAGTTTGCAAAGTTTGTACGTGAAAGGCTCAACGCCGGAGTCAACGGTATAGGTAACACGATACCTTGCCTTGAATTCCTTCTGGAGAGCTGCACAATGGTTATCCCACTTGATCTTGCCATCCTCGCTGACGGTCAGACGGGCATCCACGAGGTGTTCCTTACCATCTGCTGTAAGGAGCTCAATACTGTCAACGGTGAAAGTGAGTCCACCATACTCATACTGAGCATCTGTGATTTCATCCGACGAGGTTTTAGAATTATAAACAACTGCAGGATTGGCCTCCTTGTTCTCTCTGATAATGATACCGTCGGTACCGTCATCAGTGAAAAGTTCGTAGTAAGAAGGATTCTTCACCGTAGGAAGTTCAATATCGGGAGCAGAAGCCACCATGAATGGCATAACGAACTTCACGAAATAATCGTGAGTGCATACGTTACCATTGTCAAGATCCATGGACTGACGGACGGTATAAAGCTTGTCAGAGGTGAGGTAATCTGTGAGCTCGATAGATGCAGCATACATGTCGGTACCATCGTTAATAACAGCACCGGTCTGCTGTTTATTATTAACCAACGGCAAAGAGAAGGATATTGAGCTGTGGTTGCCAGGAGCTGTCCAGCCTTCTAACTCATCTTCAAAATGGTCCTTGAGAGCGGAGTACATCCGGTAACGTTTGTGCCAGCCGTACATCATTCCCCTAACCTCAACGGTGTTCTCATCAATCTTGTTGCTGCCGTGTGCCGCCCAACCATGATTCGGATGGATCACTTTATATTCGCCCTTGATTACGATAGGAGGATAATCATGATCATCGAACGGGATTATCTTGAAGAGAACATAACCGGAGGCATTCTCTTCAATGGTGTCGAAGACCCTGATGGTGAACAGAGAGGTCTCAACAGCATCAACATAGAAGTCAACACCGGCCCTCACACAAGGCCAAGAAGTATTATGGAAGTAAGGGGGATCAAAGATAGGCGAATCAGCGCCATTATGCCAGTACTCGATAACAACATTGTCAATATCGTACTTTTTCTTGAAGTCATCATAGGAAAGTTTCACGCCGTCTGCATTGAGGACGAACTTGTTAAACTTATCCAAAGAATAGCTGCAAACTACAGAACCCACCTCGTGACTATCAAATACAGTGTACTTAATGTCCTCATACTTAATCTCCCCAGAGAAGCCTTCAGGATAGATGACAGGCTTGGGGTCTGTGTTTAAATTATTAACCGCGATGAACTCGGAGGTGATGTCGGTGCCGCCGGAGGCGTTGTCGATGACGCGAAGGGCCACCGCCTTGACGGAGCCGGTCGCGTAATCGGATGAGCGGACCGTGATGCGGCCGTCGCTGGTCGCCTTGATGCTGGTGACGCCAATGGCGCTGACACTGCCGTTGCCGTCGGTGGTCATCAGTTCAAGGCTCAGCTGCTTTTTGCTGAATCTTGTCTTGATTATCTCCGCCAAATATGCGGGAGAAACCAGGTAATCCAGATCCAGATACTTGCTGCCGGAGCTATTGGCACTCTCTTTCACGTGGCCGTTATCCTGCGCCATTACAACTACGCTCTGCAGACGGTCCCTGAGGTTGGTGTAGGCATCATAGACGGGGAGTGTGAACGTGGTGCCGTCATGAAGGGTTATGGTGCAGCTGTCCTTTACTACATTTACGCCCGCTACTGGATCGACTCCGTCCCTTATGGTCTCCATCACCACCGTCATGTTCTCTTCGAAGTAGTTGCGCACCAGAACGGAGAGCACATCGATATCGAAAATCTCCAGATAGTAGGATTTGAGGTAGTTCGTTACTATGTTCTCCACGATATCCACGCTGATAATCGTGGTATGGTGCGTTTCCAGGTATGTCCTGATGGAGGTCTCGAACACCGTGCGGTCTATATGCCTGTTATAGTTCTTCTGGAAATAGTTGTCCACGACCTCATACAGGACAGTCTCATTGAATATCGTGCTGGTATTGGTCCTCACATAGTCGTTAACTATCATCCGGATTACATCATTGGTGATGACGGTGGAGCTGTTGTTCCTCATATAGACGTTGAGTATATCCTTCAGCAGGGTTTCATTGATGATGGTGGTACTGGTCTGCGAGACATACACGTTGAGCATCCGCACGAGGATATCCTCCCGGAATATGTTCACATAGTATTTCTCCACGTACTTCATCATTATCTCACGCACCGACAGTGTGTTGAACACCTCGTCGCGGTGATGGTCCACATAGTTTGTGACTACCTGCGTGAGCAGGTTGATGTCTATGCTGACCTCGCTCTGAGCGAAGAAGTTGTTGATGACCTCCAAGAGCATCTCGCTTGTAAAGATGCTCGTATTGTTTATGCTTACGTAGCTTGATATAATCTCATAGAGCACCTCGCTGTCCATGAAAACCATCTCATCCTTCTGGATGTTGTCCACTATGATGGTCACCAGCTTGTCAACGTCTATCTGGCTCGTGTAATAGGCAAAGTCGTACTGCGTGAATATCTGCTCCAGCAGCGTATAGCTGAAAAGGCGTTCGTGCTTCTCGCGGATATATCCTGCAACAACCTCGTCCAGAATCGCTATATTGAACAGGGACTTGTAGTTATCCTGTATGTATGTGGAGATGATCTGGAAAAGGACGGTTTTGTCTATCAGGGTGCTGCTGTACTGGCTGAAATAATTGTTGATGACCTGCATCAGCACCCGGTTGTTTATCACCACGGAGGCGTACGCGTTGATATCCTTGAATGTAACTCCGCCGTCAACAGAAATCAGATAACACATACTATCCGCATCATACTTGAGTATCGGAGCCGCTTCCGTGGCATGAACCGGAGTGCCCGAAGCATCCGTAAGCAACACGCCGTCGGTAGTCCAGAAAAACATGCCGCCCAGCTGCATCACTCCGATAGAGGGCAGCGATGCGGCGGCACCGTCACCCTGTCCTTCCTGGATGAATATGGTCGTACCGTTGCTGATGGCCAGCTCATAGCCGTCCGCAGTCTTGTTGACTGCGGTGATATAGAAGTTCTGCTCTACGGCCGCGGCCAGGGCAGATATCTGCTTCAGACTGTCATTGATCCCGGACAAGTCTGTTTCCAGCTTGCCCACACGGCCTTCTATCGCTTCTGCCTTCTCCGTCAGGGCGTCTATATCCTCCTGGTAGTTGTTGGCGCACGAAGCCGCGGCAAGCGCCGTGAAAGTAGCCGCCAGTATGGTTGTCAATCTGTATAATTGCTTCATAACAATATATTTCCGTTACCGTTATTTCCAGTCGATAAGAGTAAAGCTTGTGATATAGTCGGTACCGCCTGGCACGTTGTCATACACGTGCAGTGCCAGCGACTTGGCAGACTCCTGGCTTAAAGCCGATGTACCAAAATAAACGGTGAGCAGGCCATCCGAGCTTGCTGAAGTCTTGTAAACTGACAACGCGTTGTATTTGCCGCTGGCATCGAGGACCAGGAGTTCTATGGTTATCTTCTTGGTATTGTTGGAAATGACTTTTGCCATATTTGCAGGCGATACGAGGTATTTGAGCTCGCCTTTTGCCACATTTACGTGACCGGCGGAGTTGGGCACCAGCACGATGCTCTGCACGCGGTCGCGGACGTTCGCGAACTCGTCGTAAACCACGAGCGAAATTGTGGAGCCATTGTTAAGGGTGACTACACATTCGTCGCTGTCCACCTTGATGCCGCTTATGATACCCGCGTACTCGCTGAAATACTGTTTTATGATGGTGGTGTTCTTCTCGAAATAGTTTGTTATCAGAACGTTGATAACGTCTATATCTATGATGCTCGTGATGTTCTTCTGGACATAGTTCCTGACAATATTCGCCACGATGTCTATGTCGATAATGGTCGTCTGGTGCTCGGAGATATAGTTGTTGATGATGGTCCGGAACACATTCTCGTTGATGATGACGTTGTAATTCTTCTCAAAGAAGTTGTTGACCACCTTGACCAGTATATCCACATCAAATATCTCCGTACGGTTCAGCGTGACATAGTTGTTTATTATCTCATACAGGATATTGTTGTTGATTATGGTGTTGTAGTTGTTCTGGACGTAAACGTTGAGAATCTCTTGGATGAGGGTTTCGTTGAAAATTGTGGTCTTGTTCTGAGTTATATATGTGTTGAGCACCTGATAGAGGATGTTCTGGCTGAACAAGTTGGTGTAGTTGTTCTGAACATACTCCACGAGGATGGTCTGAAAAACCTCGTTAGTTATGATAATATCTTGGTGCGCATCAATATAGTTGTTTACGATGCTTGTCATCAGCTCTATGTTGATGAAGTCCGTATGGGTCTCTATATAGTTGTTGATAACCTCAACCACAAGTTCGTTGTTGAAGATGTCAATCTTATTGACCTCGATGTAGTTGTTGATGATCTCGAAGAGCACCTCGTTATTTATGAATACCTCCTTGTGCTCCCTTATGAAGTTGATGAGGATGTTGGTGATTATATCGACGTCGATATGCTGGGCGGAGTACTCGAAGCTGTACTGGTTGAACAGCTGCTGCAGCACCTCATAGTTGAAGATGGTGGTGTAATGTTCATCCAAATAGTTCACCACGACCTGACGGAGTATGCTGACGTTGAATATCTTGCTGTAATTCTGTTGGATATAGGTCGTGATGACCTGGAACAGTATCTCCTGGTTGAAGATGGTCGTGGTGTGCGAGCTGATATAGTTGTTTATCACCTGCAGAAGGACATCGTCATTAATCACGACAGATGCGCTTACACTCAGGTTCTGGTATGTGGCGCCGCCGTCAACGGAGAAGACCCACTGCCCTGCCTTGTCGTCGTAACGCACCACGGGCGCAGGGCCGTTAACCGGGACGGGAAGCCCGGCGGCATCGGTGAGGATCATGCCGTTGACAGTCCAGCAGTAACGGCCGTCTATGGTGATCATGCTGATGATGGGGGCCGAGGTCAGAGAGTTGCCGGGACCTTCCTGCAGGTCGAACACAAGACCGTTGCTAAGCGTCAGGCGGTAGCCACCCGCGGTGGTCTTGACATCCGTCACATAAAACCCGTTCTCTGCCGCCGTGGCAAGCACGGAGAGCTGTTTGAGCTGGTCATTGATGTTGGCGACCTGTGTCTCCAGGCTGCTTACGCGCCCATCAAGATTGTCATACTTGTCGTTCAGCTTATCGATGTCTTCTTGAAAGTCTTTCGCGCACGAGCTGAGTCCGATAACCGCTGTAAACGAAATCAGGAAAGAGTAAAGTAGTTTTTTCATAGTATTTATGGTTAATTAATTATTTACAGATTAGAAGTAAACGCCTACCGACAGGTCGTGGTACAGAGTGTAATCTTTCTTGCTCTCTGTTATGGGGCAACGCAGACTATACCTTGTAAAAAAGGCTCCAAGTGCCAATTCGGCTTCACCCATGACAGGAGAAATGAATGTTGTCCGCATAATGATTCTTAGGCTTAAAATAAGAACAGTCTATTTTCCACCCCATGTCTCCCATGTAGACTGATTAATTATATGTCCTTTCTTCGCCCACTTCTCCCGGATATGCTTCATCTGACGTTGTGTATCCTTTCTGACAGTATCGGAATAATCATACGCGCTATTTGAGGACATATTAATCAACAGCCTTACGCAACTATTATAAGTATCCCTATCGGTATTAAAAGAAGATAGTTCAGATCTTGATGAGGTAGAGGAACCAGTGCTATTTAATTGAGCAGAATTATGTGAAACGTTATTCCCTCTACCGGAAGGTGATGACGAAACTTCTCCGGGCATCAGTTCGGCAACACTCACCATTGTCTCTCCGACCGACATCATAATTCCTGCAATTACTTCTCCTCTTGCTTTAGCTCTCGCATACCGTTCTCTAGAGTTTCTGGTTAAATCGTACATACTAACGTCGTTTCGCCCAATAAATTTACCGCCAATCATTACTGGAGCACCCCCAATTAAATACATGCCTCCCTTTACGCCGACACTCTCATATTCACACGGGACCTCAAGCTTACCGTTATGGTTGCATATACCCCATTTAAGAGCCCCCTCAGCGTTGTATTGTGCAACATAATAATGGTTATTTCCGATTTTTCTAGCAAAAGCTATATCCACATAATTTCCATACGGAATTATGTATCTGCCCTTTACCCAATTCACGACGGCTAAACATGATCCTGTTGGAGCGCCAGAACCGGATCTAAGATATTGATCATATTGTTTCTGGAACTCTTCATATCCTAAGGAGTCACCGATAATCATAAAATTGAAACCACCTATCATTACTTTAATTGTTCCTGGCAGTGGTGGACAAAATAATGATCCGTCCAAGTTGTAAATACCTACACTATTGTCGTTATCAACAACATAATACCATTGGGGTGTCCGTGCGAGTATAATAACTTCTTTATACCGGTTCAACAGATTATTTTCAATTTTGCTCCTTTTTTCTTCTGGGAGAGTTTTTAGATACACCTCTTCATTTTCAACTGAGAATCTCCAGCAAGAAACATATTTTGGCAGACCAGAACGGATTGGAATGGTTTTGCAAAGCTTCTCAATTGATTTCTCACTTCGTGCTGTAAACCCTTCCGGAACTTTAGTTGATAAGCCGCATCCAAATAGAGATGCAAGGATCATTATTAACGACACATACCTATATATCCTTTTCATGATATTGAGTGGCAAATATTAATTGTCTGATTAGAAGTAAACGCCTACCGACAAGTCGTGGTACAGGGTGTAATCTGTCTTGCTATCAGTTATGGGATAGCGCAGACTATACCTTGTAAAAAAGGCTCCCAGTGCCAATTCGGCTTCACCGCCAATTCCATAAGAAAGGCGGTCCTTGAACTTGACGTCTTTAAGGACGTCAACGGTTTTCTTGTCGTGGTTGTGTTTATAATAATATTTATCGAACGGAGTTGTCCTGTTGATATATTCTGAGTCTGTGGCGTTACGAAGCATTAAAGCACAAGACCCATAACCCATTGCGCCCACTGACACGCTGGCAGTCCTACTCAGAGAAAAGGAGTATCCGAGAGTCAGCGGGACCAACATGCTAATTATGTCACTTCGGTCCGAGGCTCGTGATGTCCGCTCGTACTTATAATTTACATATGAATGCTTATCTAAATTATAACGTCTTTCTGTACCCTCTGTGTATTTTTCCTTTTTGGAATAATCTTTCATATACAAGCCGCCGACACCGGGTTTTACATATAGCCCAGCAACTATAGGGACTTTTACATCTACTCCGATATTGCCTCCAAGGGGAAAATCATATTTCCATCCATCCTTGATGCGGTCTGCGCGGGATTCGCTTTTGACCGTCATCGTAGAGGCTCCGGCATAAACTCCGAACCTTACTTGTGCGGCGAGGCTGACAGACAACAATACTGCAACAGAAAAAACAACAATCCTTTTCATAGTTTGGTATGATATTTAATATTAATGGCTGCCTGACATAAAAAGAGCGAGCGTCACTTGTCTCTGATTGAGGCCGTAGGAATTGCCCATTGAGGAAAACAAGTAACGCCCGCGAAGGCAGGCGCGTGCAAACTTGTTCTTTATCCTCAATTATTGAAATTTCCTACGTTTCAATCAGGATTGAACAAACAGCAACCGCTTATATGTTCTAATTATTTCTTGCTATCGCCAAAGGTAGGCAGTTTTTTTAGAAATGCAAGACCACTTATAATTATTCATCGTGCAGACGCAAGAGCTTGCAGGATTATTTAGAGAACCTACTTGCAGAGCATTATATCCAGAATCATATTGTCGGTGGTCTTCATGCCGGCGGAGCCGATGGCTCCGACATTCCGGATGGTCTGTTCCACATCGTCGGTCACTATGCCGTCGGTAGATGGGATGCAGGTGCCTTGCAGAGCCAGAACGGCAGACTGGATGGCGCTGGACACTCCGGAGGCGACTTTCATGGCGCACCCTACTTTGGCGCCGTCGCATACCATTCCGGTGATGTTGCCCGCCATGTTCTTGATTGCGTAGCAAACCTGTTCGTAACCGCCGGCCTGGAGCATTACCAGGCCGCATGCAGACCCTGTAGAGGCCACTACGCATCCGCAAAGGGCAGACAATTTGCCCAGATAGTGCTTTATATGGATAGCTACCAGATTGCTGAGTATCAGGGCCCGGGCAAGCGATTCATCATCTATTTCATGCAGCAGGGCGTATGCAATGACGGGCAGGCTCACGGTGATACCCTGATTGCCGCTTCCGCTGTTAGACATTGCCGGCAGGGTGCTGCCCGCCATCCGGGCATCAGAAGCTGCTGCAGTGAGAGCCATAGCATAGCACATATAGTCGTTGCCGAACACCTCCGGGTTACCCTCTTTTATGGTCTTTCCAACCTGCAACCCGTAGTCGCCGGCAAGACCTTCGCGGGCAAGTGCGAGGTTAAGGTTACGGTCGTCCAGGATGAAAGCGATATCCTGGAAAGGTACGTTCAGGGCAAAGTCGTATATCTGCCGTACCGTAAGCCATTCGCCATCGGTATCGGATTGTGCGGCTGCGGCTGCTGACTCGCTGCTCATCAGAATCTTGTCTTCAAAACTGGTCTCCACAATGCGGTCGTGGTCATCTTCTATAACAGCGTATGCATAAGGATCGACCTCTGCGCTCGCGGTGCTCTCGCCGTCGGCAGTTACTGTTGCCTTGACATAAAGCAGGTGCTCCGTGTCGGCCACCCGGATGCATACCTTGCGCTCTGCGACTAGCTCCTTGGCACGGGTCACCGCCTCAGGGGTTATGCGCCGCAGTACCTCCAGTTTGAGACTGGACTCCCCGCAGACAGCGCCAAGCGCCGCTGCAATAGGGAGCCCTACCATTCCGGTGCCGGGGATGCCGACACCCATTCCGTTTTTGAGGATATTGCCGCTGACGGCTATGTCCAGAGTGAAATCGGCCTTAAGACGCCACTTGTCTGTGAAACAGCAGGGGCAGTTGTCTTTTATGATCTCTACAGCCTTGGCCACCGCCAACGCGACTGCAATAGGTTCTGTACACCCCAGGGCGGGCTGCACTTCGCGATGGATTATGTCAAGTATTTGTGAGTTGCTAAGCATATACAGATGTAATAAGTGCCCGGGCCGTCGGGGTATATTTTGTGACAAGTTCCTCAGGGGTGCCCTGGAATATGAGGGTGCCGCCTTCGTCACCGGCGCCGGGGCCGAGTTCTATGATATGGTCGGCGGCACGGATTACATCCAGGTTGTGCTCAACCACTATTATTGAATGGCCCTTGGCAATGAGGGCATCGAAAGAGCGCAGCAACTTCTCGATATCGTAGAAATGCAGGCCTGTGGTAGGTTCGTCAAATATGAACAATATCGGACCGGTGGAGTTGTCTTTACCCAGGAACGACGCAAGTTTGATGCGCTGGCTCTCACCGCCGGAGAGGGTGCTGCTGCTCTGCCCCAGTTTCAGATATGAGAGGCCTACGTCCATCAGCGGCTTGAGCCGCTCCGCGATGCGTCTGGCCCCTGCATCCTCTTTGCTGCCAAAGAATTCCACAGCCTCGCTCACGCTCATATCCAGCACGTCGCTGATACTTTTGCCGTGATATTTGACTTCAAGTACGTCGGGCAGGAACCTCTTGCCTCCGCAGGAAGGACACACCATTGTCACATCTGCCATAAACTGCATCTCGACCCTTATCACCCCCTCGCCCTGACACTCAGGACACCGCCCGCCGTCAATATTGAAAGAGAAGTGAGAATGCCCGTATCCGTTCATCCTGGCGTACGGCTGTTCCGAGAAGAGTTTGCGGATATCGTCGTAAACTTTGGTGTAGGTAACGGGATTGGAGCGGCTGCTCTTCCCTATCGGATTCTGATCCACGTATTCTACCGAGGAGATCCGGTTCAGATCGCCCCGGAGTTCTTTGAATGCGCCAAAACTCTCTCCCAGCTGGTTTATATGGCGGTGCAGCGCCGGATAGAGGATATCGCCTACCAGCGAACTCTTGCCGCTGCCGCTCACACCCGTCACGGCCACCAGACAGCGCAACGGAATGCTCACCGAGAGGTTCTTAAGGTTGTTCTGACAAGCATTCACCACCTCTATGGAATACTTTCCTTTATGCTTTGTCTGCGGGAGATAACCTTTGCGACGTCCGGCCAGATACTCAAGGGTGAGCGACTTGTTGCTCTCCCAGTCAATCCCGTCGGGTACAACCGGAGGACCCTGATATACAACTTCACCTCCCAGTATCCCAGCCCGGGGCCCGATATCTATAACCTGGTCTGCCGCCTCAATAATCTCTTTGTCATGCTCTACTACTATCACCGTATTGCCCAAATCCCGCAACTTCTTGAGCACAGAAATCAACCGCTGGGTATCGCGGCTGTGGAGTCCTACGCTGGGCTCGTCCAGCACATACATAGAGCCTACAAGGTTGTTGCCGATTACCTTTACCAGATTGATACGCTGGCTCTCGCCGCCGGATAAGGTAGATGACGGACGGTCCAGGGTAAGATATCCCAGGCCGACCTCAACTATATAATCGAGACGTTCACGAATCTCTTTGAGAGGCATCTCCGCCAGCGTACTTTCGTAATCATCCAGCTGCAGGTCGCGGAAAAATGCCGCCAGGTCGCGGATCTGCATCGACATCAAATCTGCAATGGACTTGCCGCCGACCCTCACATAGAGCGCCTCCTTGCGGAGACGGGTGCCACCGCACACCCTGCAGGTTGTCTTGCCAGAGTAGCGGCTCTGCATATACTTGAACTGAATCTTATACCGGTTCTTATCTACCCAGGCAAAGAATCCGTCTATACCGGTAAAGTACTCATTACCCTTCCAGAGAACCGCTTTCTCCTCTGGAGTGAGATCTTTATACGGCTTGAATACCGGGAAATCGAACTTATATGCGTTGTTGACCAGTTCGTCTTTGTAATACTTCATCAGCTCTCCCCTCCAGCAGGCAACCGCCCCGTCATAAACGCTCAGCGTAGGGTTCGGAATCACCAGATTCTCGTCGATGCCAACAATCTTGCCAAAACCTCCGCACTCGGGACAGGCTCCAAGAGGGCTGTTAAAACTGAACAGGTTCTCGCTGGGGCGTTCGAATGAAATCCCATCCGCCTCGAAGAGGTTTGAGAAAGGGCGCATCGCCTCCGACGGGCCGCAAAAGATATGTTCGCCACCCTCGGCGAAGGCTGTTTTTAGCGAATCAAGGGCGCGGGCTGTAAAATCGGCGTCGTCGACGTCGGAAATACGTACCCTGTCTATCAGCAATGCGAGACTGGAAAAATTGGCGGGGACTGCGACTCGGGAAAGGATATCATCTATCTTGAATACATCTCCGCTGGACACATCCACCATACGGGTAAAGCCGCTCTCTTTCAGAGTCAGGAATTGCTCGGTAGCGTTCTCCTCGGTAACACTTTGGTCTGCAGCTATCAACACATACCCGCCGACCGGCAGTGAAAGCATATAATCCAGCACACTCTTCTCTGTGTCGCATACCACCTCGCGTCCGCTGACAGGAGAATAGGTACGGCCAATCTTTGCAAAGAGCAACTGCAGATAATTATATATCTCTGTGGTGGTGGCAATCGTGGAGCGGGAGTTGACGGTATTCACCTTCTGTTCCACCGCAATTGCCGGAGGAAGGCCAGTGATATAATCCACCGCCGGTTTTGGGACGCGCCCCAGAAACTGGCGCGCAAAAGATGAGAGGCTCTCGGCAAAGCGGCGGTGACCCTCGGCATACAGGGTATCAAAAGCGAGCGAACTCTTACCGCTGCCACTCACGCCAGTGATAACCACAAACTTGCCGCGGGGTATCTCCACGTCGATATTTTTGAGGTTATTGGCACGTGCAGCCTTTATAAGTATGCAATCTTTATCTCCCATCCTACTGCCGCGCCACCTGACGCACGTTCTTTAGTTTTCTCAATCCGGCCAATATCTTGTCCAGCATTAGGTTGCTGCTGACAAAAATAGTGGCATCTATCTCTATTTCACCACGACGGTTGCGGCTGCCGGTTATTAGCTTGCGCACCAGCGCGTGGTAATAACCAATCACCGCAAGGACATCATTCACCGCGCTCTCTTCATCCACTACCACTTTGAGTGCGACCTGAGAACTGCTGGTTGCAGCATCGCGCCTCCAGCGGACCTTCTGAACCCTGTGCGGATAGTTTGCGATGAGACGGGCGGCATTGGGACAGGAAAGGCGATGTATCTTTATCCCTTCGTTGATGGTGACAAAACCAAACACATCGTCGCCATAAACTGGGTTGCAGCACTTGGCAAGTTTATACTCCACCCCGCTCAGCGAACCGTTGCCGCCAATCTCCAGATAATCGAGGCCGCTGTCCCGCTTCACCTGGGTCACAGTGCGCTCGGGAGCAGTACTCTCCTCCTCCGCCTCCTGCAATATCGCGCTCTTTATCTCCGCCACATCTATCTTCTCTTCTCCGATGGCACCAAAAAGTTCGTTGGCAGTCTTGAACTTATATTTCTTTATCAGCGCAGTGAGCTGGTCATCGCGGAGCACAAGTTTCCAGTTTTTCAGGCGACGGTCCAGAATCTCCTTGCCAGCCTTGGCCAGGGCGTTTTCACGCTCTTTGAGTTTTTGTTTGATTTTATTGCGCGCCTTGCTGGTAACCACATAGTTAAGCCAGTCTTCAGAGGGCTTCTGATTCTTAGAGGTGATTATCTCCACAGTATCACCGGTCTTGAGCGGCTCCCGTATAGAGACCATCTTACCGTTTACGCGGGCGCCCGTACACTTCAACCCCACGTTAGAGTGGATTTCAAATGCAAAGTCCAGCACAGAACTTCCCGCCTTCAGCTGCCTCAGTTCTCCGTTGGGGGTAAAGACGAACACATCCTGATTCAGAAGGTTCTGCTCTGCATCCAGATATGGGGTGTGGTCCGGACTCTCCATCATCCGCCGGACGGTCTGCAGCCACTCGCTGATAACCTCATCCCGTTTGACACCCTTGTAAGACCAGTGTGCGGCACCGCCAAGTTCAGCCTCATAATCCATCCGCTCAGAGCGTATCTGCACCTCAACCCACTGCCCTGCGACATTCACCGTGCAGTGCAGCGACTGGTATCCGTTAGGCTTGGGACGGTCCAGCCACTGGCGGAGGCGGCGTTCATCCTGCGGGTACTTCTCCGTGACAGTCGCAAACACCTCCCAGCAGGTACTTATCTCCTGCTCCGGGGGGACATCCACTATAAACCGGATAGCAAACACATCGTACACCTCGCTGATGGAGATGTTCTGGGCTTGCATTTTCTTCCAGATGGAATAGGCGCTCTTTGTACGCGACTTAAGGTGATACTTGATCCCCTTTGCAGATATAGAGGCCTCAAGCGGCCGTATAAAACTCTCCACGAGTTTCTTGCGGTCACGCTCGGTGGCTCTGAGATAATTGGATATCATGCGCCACTCTTCCGGATTGGCATACTTAAGCCAGAGATCCTCCAATTCGCTCTTTATATTATACAATCCCGACTGGTGAGCCAGCGGTATGTACAGAAGCATTGTCTCTGCATTTTTGCGGGCCTGGTCAGACTTGGGGAAAATGGTGAGCGAACGCATTATCTCCAGCCGGTCTGCCAGCTTGATGATAAACACCCTCGGGTCAGAAGAATAGTTGGCAATCAGCTTCCTGTAACGGTCAGCCTCCAACATGGTGTCGTGAGGCTTGATCTGGGATATTTTGTTGAGCCCGGCTGCCAGGGCAAGGGCTGTCTCTCCACCTGTATAACGCTCCAGAACAGACGGGTCAACACGGCTTGCTTCATGCAGGAATACAGCCGCCACGCTGTCTGAATCCAGACCTATCTCGTTAGATACGATACCGGCTACCCCTATTGCATGTTCAATAAAGGGATGATTGTTGCTGCGCAGCAATCCGTGCAGGGCCTCTTCCGCAAGGTTAAAGGCCTGCAATATGGCAGCTTGCTGCACATCACCGAAACCGGCACATATTCTGGTTATGTCCTCTGGAATCATCTCTTTGACAATACTTCTTTAAGGGCATTCATCTCATCGCGGAAGCGGGCGGCATTGATAAAGTCAAGCTCGGCTGCTGCAGCCTCCATAGAGGCCTTTGTGGCCGCAATCATCTTTTCCAGGCTGCTCCTGTCCATCTGCGCGACAATAGGATCCTGCTGCAAAAATGCTGCCCGCTTTTGCTGTTCCTCCTTGTAATCTATCTCACGGGCAAGATAACTCCGGTCATGGCCGCCAACCTGATGAGGCACTATGTGGTGTTCTGCATTATAAGCCTGCTGCTTTGCGCGGCGACGGTTGGTTTCGTCGATAGTGGACTGCATCGATCCGGTGATGGTATCGGCGTAAAAGATAACTTTTCCGTTGATATTGCGCGCCGCACGGCCAGCGGTCTGGGTGAGCGCACGGTCACTCCTGAGGAAGCCCTCCTTATCGGCATCCAGAATTGCAACCAGCGATACTGACGGAAGGTCCAGCCCCTCGCGCAGCAGGTTCACACCCACCAGCACGTCAAAACGACCCGCCTTGAAATCCTCGATGATCTCTACCCTCTCCAGAGTATCCACATCAGAGTGAATATATCGGCAGCGTATCTCCATCCTGGTAAGATACTTCTCAAGTTCCTCCGCCATACGCTTTGTCAGGGTTGTAACCAGCACCCGTTCATCGTGCTCGGCACGAATCTGAATCTCCTCCATCAGATCGTCAATCTGGTTTTTGGAGGGACGGACCTCGATCGGGGGATCAAGCAAGCCTGTTGGACGCACCACCTGTTCTACTATAACGCCTCCGCACTCTTCAAGTTCCCAGTCACCGGGAGTGGCGCTCACATAGAGCCTCTGCCCTATCAGGCCGTAAAACTCATCAAATTTGAGGGGACGGTTGTCGGCTGCGGCCGGAAGCCGGAAGCCATACTCCACAAGCGTCTCCTTACGGCTCCTGTCTCCACCGTACATCGCCCTGATCTGAGGTATTGTCACGTGGCTTTCGTCGATGAATGTCAGGAAATCATCCTGGAAATAATCTATCAGGCAGAAGGGTCGCTGACCAGCCTTGCGACCGTCAAAATACCGCGAATAGTTCTCTATGCCGGAGCAATAGCCTATCTCCTTAATCATCTCAACGTCATATTCCACCCGCTGGCGGAGGCGGTTGGCCTCGTGGTGCCTGCCCACTGCGTTGAAATAGTCGCACCTGTCCACCATATCGGCCAGGATCTGGTCGATTGCCTTTGCCGCACGCTCCTTGGTGGTGAGGAAGTTGGTGGCCGGGAAAATCGATATTGAATCGTGAAAACCTATGGTGGCGCCGCTGGAGGGGTCAATCATCTCGATGGCCTCTATCTCGTCACCCCAGAAAACAATCCGGTAGGCAAAATCAGAATATGCTGGGAAAACATCAACACTGTCCCCCTTAACGCGGAAGCAGCCACGCTTGAACTCCCCTTCCGTACGGGAGTAGAGGGCATCCACAAGGCTATACAGGAACTGGTTGCGCTGCACCTCATCCCCTTTGTTTATGTGAATGGTGCTGTTGTGGAAGTCGTCCGGATTTCCGATGCCGTACAGGCAGCTCACAGACGATATCACAATCACGTCGCGCCTCCCGCTGAGCAGTGCACTGCTGGCACTCAGGCGCAACCGGTCTATCTCATCGTTGATGCTGAGATCCTTCTCAATGTAAGTATCGGTGGTTGGGATATACGCCTCAGGCTGATAATAATCGTAGTAAGAGACAAAATACTCCACCGCATTCTCCGGGAAAAAGCTCTTGAACTCACTGTACAGCTGTGCAGCCAGGGTTTTGTTGTGACTAAGTATCAGCGCCGGACGTTGGAGGCGCTCAATTACATTGGCCATCGTAAAGGTCTTTCCACTGCCCGTCACGCCAAGCAATGTCTGTGCCTGGGCCCCGTTCCTGAAGCCTTCACAAAGTTGCTCGATTGCCTGAGGCTGGTCACCGGTAGGCTTGTATGGCGAATGAATCCTAAACTCTCCCATCAGACTACAAATATAAGTTTTCTAAAGAAGAAATTACTAACTTAGCCCGCAGTTTCCACTATCATGAAAAAGGCTGTCGCTATTCTCATCACCGCGTTCTCCATCGCCCTGCATATTCCTGTTGCGGCACAAACAGAAAAGTACGAGGAGATAGCGTCAGAGAGCCTTCAGAGGGAGATTATCGAGCATCTTTGCGACTCCGTGATGGAGGGCCGGGGCTCAGGAACAGGAGGCGGTATGCTCGCCCGCAACTATATCCTGAACCGTTTTGAGCAGCTGGACTTGAAACCATTTTACTTTCGCCGGCAAGAGTCCTTCTTCTATAACGAAAAGATAACCATGCATAACGTCATGGGGGTAGTTCCGGCGCTCGGGATTAGCGACAAGTACATAGTGGTTTCCGCCCACTACGACCACCTTGGGGTGATAAAGGGCAAGACCTATCCCGGCGCAGACGACAATGCCTCCGGCGTGGCCGCCTTGCTGACTATGGCACAGATGTTCTCCCAGATGAGGCAGGACGGCATGGGCCCGTCAGTGAACATACTCTTTGTGGCTTTCGACGGCAAGGAATACAGTATGGCCGGGAGCAAGCGGTTCATTGCAGGACTCCCCATAGCCCCGCAGGATATTGTCTGTGAAATCAACATGGACATCCTCGGTTCTACCCTGGTTCCCGTACACAAGAATCCCGAGTATCTTATCGTGCTGGGACGCAATACATTGCCGGAGGGGATGCGCAACATCATCTCCAACTGCAACTACGGCCGCAAACTCTACCTTGACATTGACTTTACATTCTACGGCAGCGACGATTTTACACGTACGATGTACCGTCACGGCGACCATTATGCCTTTAACCAGAAAGGAGTATCGGCCCTGTTTTTCACGTCTGGTTTCCACGAGCATACCCTCAAGACCACAGACACACCGGCCATCATAGACTATGAGGTGCTTGCCAAGCGCACTAAACTAATATTCTACACAATACTGGGCATATCCAATGTCAGCAATCATTGAGTGTGTCCCCAACTTCAGCGAGGGGCACGACATATCTGTAATAGAGGCCATTGCAGACAGTATTTCCAACTGCGGCTGCAAAGTGCTCCACACCGACGTTGGATATGATACCCATCGCACTGTCATCACATTTGCCGGCGAGGCCTCACATGTTGAACAGGGGGCGTTCGAGGCTGTGCGGAGGGCATCGGAACTGATTGACATGAGGGTTCATACCGGAACCCATCCGCGCCAGGGGGCTACCGACGTGCTGCCTCTTGTACCGGTATCCGGAATTACTATGGAGGAGTGTGCAGCCGTGGCGCGCCGGCTGGCGGAGCGGATTTACTCAGAGCTGGGCATACCCTGCTATTGCTATGGAGAAGCTGCGTTTACTCCGGAACGCCGGCGACTTGAGATTTGCCGCGAGGGAGAGTACGAGGCACTGGCAGCCAAAATAGCCGACCCTGCCCGCCGGCCCGACTTCTGCGGAGATACTTTCACCCTCCAGGCAGCAAAAGCGGGCGCCACCACCGTCGGTGCCCGCGACTTTCTGATAGCCGTCAACTTTAACCTTGATACCGATGATGTTGCTTTAGCCAAGTCCATCGCGCTGGACGTACGCGCAAAAGGACGTATGCAAAGGGACTCCGAAGGCAACCCAGTGCTGGATGGCTCCGGAAAGCCTATATTTAAACCCGGCCTGCTGCCCGGCTGCAAAGCCATCGGGTGGTATATCCCGGAGTATGGCTTCGCCCAGGTATCGATGAACATCACCGACATCTCCCTTACTCCGCTGCACAAGGCCTACGAAACCGTATCCGCCCAAGCCTCCCGGCACGGCCTGCACGTCACAGGCACAGAAATCATCGGCCTCGTTCCAAAACGCGTCCTTGTAGACGCCGGCCTCCATTTTGGTGCAAGCGGCAGCGAGCGGGAACTAATGGATGTGGCGATAAAAGAAATGGGTCTGAGCACCCTCAGACCCTATAATATTGAAAAGCGTGTAATCGAATACCTGCTCTAAGAGGCGTGATACAGGTTTTTGCTCTGGTACCTGGGCTCACACGTCAGATTCACCCCGAGTTTCTTCAATGTTGACACATCCACACTAGACAAAATCACGCTGGTGTGCACCTCGCAGCAACGCAGTTCATCCAACTTCTCCAACGCCTTGCGTGCATTCATGTCGGTCAGTGCGCAGATTGAGAGCGCCAGCAGCACCTCATTCACATGCAGGCGCGGATTGCGGTTGCCCAGATGCTGCGTCTTGAGATTGCAGATAGGCTCAATGACTATGGGAGAAATCAAATCGACCTGGGAAGGGATGTTAGCCAGATACTTGAGGGCATTGAGCAACATCGCAGATGAGGGGCCCAGCAGCGCGCTGGTCTTACCGCCGATAAGCGTCCCGTCGTTCATCTCTATTGCGGCAGCCGGCATACCGGTCTCTTCCGCCATCTTGTTTGCCAGCACCGCCACCTTGCGGTTGGAGAGCTCAACCTTGGCCTGCTCCATCACCATCTCCAGCTTGACAAGCTGCTCCGGATTTGCAGCTGCCTTGCGGACCTGGCAGGCAACATTATAGTAACGGCGGATAATCTCGCGACAGGATGCGTCGCGCACCACCTCGTCGTCCATAATGCAATCCCCAATCATATTCACACCCATGTCGGTAGGTGACTTGTACGGCGACTCCCCTATTATCTGCGTCATCATCTGGTTCAGTACAGGGAAAATCTCCACGTCACGGTTGTAGTTCACCGCAATCTCGCCGTAAGCCTCAAGATGGTAGGGGTCAATCATGTTCACATCCTCAAGATCCACCGTAGCCGCTTCGTAAGCCAGGTTCACGGGGTGCTTGAGAGGCATGCTCCATACGGGGAATGTCTCAAACTTTGCGTATCCCGCCTTCACGCCGCGCTTATGCTCGTGGTAGAGCTGGCTCAGGCAGGTAGCCATCTTGCCGCTGCCGGGGCCCGGGGCAGTAACCACCACCAGGCGGCGGCTGGTCACCACAAACTCATTCTTGCCATATCCATCTTCGCTGATGATAGCCTGCAGGTTTGAAGGATATCCGGCAATCGGATAGTGACGGTAAACCTTCAGACCCAGACCTTCAAGTTTTTTCTGATATGCCAATGCATTGGCCTGATTCTCAAACCGTGTAAGCACCACGCTGCTAACATAAAGGCCATAGCCCCGGAAAGCATCAATCAGACGGAGAACGTCCATATCGTACGTAATGCCCAAATCACCGCGAATCTTGTTCTTCTCTATGTCGTTGGCATTGATTACAAGCACTATCTCCGCCTCCTCCTTCATCTGCAGCAGCATAGTAATCTTGCTGTCCGGGGCAAAGCCCGGCAGTACGCGGCTGGCGTGATAATCGTCAAAAAGTTTCCCTCCAAATTCAAGATAGAGCTTGTCGCCGAACATAGCGATGCGCTCCTTGATTTTATTCGACTGAATAGCAAGATATTTATCCTTGTCGAAACCAAGTTTGTTCATAGTATATGTGAAATGCGGTTTCGCAAAAGTAGTATTTTTTTTAACTTTGGGAAGATTACAAGACAAGTTTTATGAAAGGAAATTATATTTTTCTGGCCGACGGCTTTGAAGAGGTCGAGGCCATTGCAACACTGGATATCTTACGCCGCGGAGGCGTTGATGCAAAAACTGTATCGATATACGACAATTCCCTGGTAGAAGGGGCGCATGGCATGCAGTTTATCAGCGACCTTAGCTGGGAAGATTTCGAAGAGATAATACATGAAGATGCCTCGCCGGAAGATTACCTGATATTCCCGGGAGGGATGCCCGGCGCCAAAAACCTCGCCGAGTTCGCTCCGCTGATGGAAATATTGCATAAGCATTACGCAGCCGGCGGAGGGGTCGCAGCAATATGCGCATCCCCGGCAGTGGTTCTCGCCGCACAGGGTGATATGTTCAAGGGGGCGAGGATGACCTGCTACGACGGCTTCGAGAGCGCACTTGCAACTGCCGGCATCACCCACGTAGAGGCTGGCAGCGTAGTGGACGGCCGCATAGTAACCGGCCGCGGTCCCGGATATGCCACAGAATTCGCCCTCGACCTTCTCGCCACTATAAAAGACCGCGACACCTCCTCCGCCGTCTCCGCCGGCTTCACCCCGAGGTAGCTAATGGAAGAAGCGAAGTCGTAGGTCGGCACTTGCCTCAAAGAAACCGTGGGCGCCCGTGCCCTCGTAAAACGGGAGGGGCCCGACGCAGACAAGTTATCCGCAAAGCGGATGACGCAGGATGTGTTGGGAGGGATGGAGTGAGCTTTAGCGAACGGAAGTTTCAGAGAGGCAAGTGCCGCCGCAGCGCAGCGACGTTCTTGCATAAAAAGTGGCAGGTCGGTAGTTGACCTGCCTCAATTTATAATTGTACTCAAAAAACGACTACTTAGTCTTAATAGTGTACTTGCCGCTGGGGAATGTTTCTTCGCGGAGGGTGCCGTTCCCGGGATAAATAACTGTGGCGGTCGTTCCCACCGGAACGGCGATGTTCATAGTGAGGGTGCCGTCAGCATCCTTTTTCCACTCTGATACTATTCTGCCGTAGGGGCAGTCCTTGTGGAACTTGACCCATTCGAGGCCTTCCGGCATAGTGGGGCGGATTTCGAATGTACGGTAGCCGGGGCTTGTCGGTTCAACACCGGCAAGGTCACGGTAGAACCAGAGAATGCCGCCGCCCATAAAGGGATGGTTGTGGGAGAACCTGCCGTCCCATTGCTCCCAGGTGACGGTTGCCCCCTGCTCTATCCACCAGCCGAAACTGGGCCAGTCGCGCTTGTTGATAATCTCATAAGCGAGATCTGCCTGTCCGTATTTGACGAGCACTTCAAAAAGATAGCGGATACCGAAGAAACCGGTATCGAGATGGTTTCCAACCTCTGCAATGTTGGAAACCAGCGCTGCGACGACCTTATCCTGACGGTCTGCGGGCACACCCATCGCAAGGGCGAATACATTGCTGCCGTGCTTGCCGTAAGAACCTGTCTCGGGGTTATAGAACACTTTGTGGAATGCCTCCCAGGTGCGGTCGCGAAGGGCAGAGAAATACTCGTAGGAAGCGGTATCGCCAAAATGCTCTGCCGCATCCGCAGTCTTTTTCGCGCATGCCCAAAGGAACCAGGTGTGTACCAATGCATTGCTGGGCAGGCCGGTAGCGGGAACCCACTCTCCCAGGTCGCGGAAATAATGGCCGGAGCGGCTCTCCATTATACCGCGGTCGTCAACCCAGTTCAGCATCCAGCGGGTGTTGTCCTGCATAGCCTTATAGCATTTGCGCAGGATGCGCTCGTCACCGAATTGCCAGTAGAAATCGGTGGGGACAAACTCCATTGCCGCACCAAAGCCGATACCGCCGCCGGCCTCAGGCTGCCAGGGGGCAGAATTGGCGACGTAGCCGTCGGGCTTCTGAGCCTCCAGGATATCGTGAATCCACTTGTTATAGAAGGCCTGTGAAGCCATTGTAGTCATAGTAGTGGGGCCGACCGATTCGCCGTCGCCGGTATAGCCGATGCGCTCGCGGTGAGGGCAGTCACTGGGGACGCCGCCGTGCATATTGTCCAGCATACTGCGGCGCCATATCTTGTCAATCTTGTTGATAAGCTCGTTGGAGGTCGCAAAAGAGGTGGACTGCTTGACATCTGAATTGACGGCGTGAGCCTCAATCTGGGAAGGTTTGAGGTCATCCAGGCCGGTTATAGCCACCTGAGAGAATACGAACCATTTGAACCTGGGGTGGTAAGACTCTTTGCCGGAACCCTTTGCCGTGTAGGTGCTGGTACAAACCAGCGACTCGTTAAGATAGCGCAACGTCACCTCCTGCCCCTCTTTGAGATTCAGATCCTTAAGATATACCCAACCGGATATCTCCTCCGGGAAAGATACTATTATAGCGTTGGTACTGTCACGTTCAATGCTGACCGGTTCAAATGTAGCGGTGATGCGGTCTGCAGGACCTTTCTGAGTTACAAGCGTCCCTTCCGGGGCTTTCTTCTCTACGACATTCTCCCAGGATGAATCATCATAACCGGCCTTGCACCATAGGGGGTGCTCAAGACGGGCATCATAATTCTCTCCGATATACATCTGGTCAAATGTGAGCGCACTCTTGGCAATTTTCCAATCGGTGTCGCTGGCAATCACATCCTTTGTGCCGTCTTTGTATGTGATGACAATCTGGCCAAAGAAGCGCGGGGTGCCGTAGCCCATCACAAAGCGGCGGAACACCAGGTCATAGAAACCGTTGCCCAGCAGCGCTCCGAGGGCATTCTTCCCCTTCACAAGCATATCCTTGACATCGTAGCTGACATAAGATACAGAATAACCGTTGAACGGGTCGCCAATCTGTATCAGACGCTCTGCCAGGCGGGGACGCAGGCCATAGTTTGTCTCGTTGGGCACAAGATAATCGTCGCCAACCCTGCTGCCGTTCAGATATAACTCAAAATAGCCGAGGCCAGTGCCGTAAAAGCGCGCCTTTGCCACAGGCTTGGTAATTTCAAACTCCTTGCGGAGGATAGGCGCAGGCTGGACATTCTCGTCCATGGTGTCGTCGTAAGACTGCTCTCCCTGCCACGGGGCGCCAATCCACTTCGCTTGCCACAAAGAAGGATCTGTCACGCCGGTGTGGAAGTGGCACACCTTGCTCCATTTCGACTCCTTACCCTTTTCGTCGCAAACCTGCACCTGCCAGTAATAATCGGTACAAGGTTCCAGAGCCTTGCCCACGTAGGGCACAAGCACCGATTCGCTGCTTGCATTTACACCGGAATCCCAGTAAGTCAATTCCGGATGAGCGGGATCTTTAAATACATGGATGCGGTACGATGTCTGCGCAGCACCGTTATTGTTGCCTACGTTAATCCATGAAAAACGGGGGCTAACTTCATCTGTAAAGGCATCACTCTGATATTCAGTGGTCAGTTCAGTGGGCTTGATGCTTGATTTTGCAGCATTGCAAGCAATGGCTGAAAGGCATAAGAAGCAAATGACGAGAATCTTTTTCATATATCGGTACAAACTTATTCGTTATGAAGCACGGAGCCGCGGAGAGTATACTTTCCGCTCGCAAGGGTCTCTTCCCTAATAGAATCTCCGTCGGGAATGTAAACGGCAGCTGTTGTGCCCACCGGAACGGTACACTTGAGGGTAAACACACCGTCGGAGGCTACTTTCCAGTCGATATCGATGCGGCCGTAGGGGGAGTCTTTGTGGAATTTAACCCAGTCGAGGCCGTCCACCACGGTGGGGCGGATTTCGAAGGTGCGGTAGCCGGGGGAGGTGGGTTCGAGGCCGGCGAGGTCGCGGTAGAACCAGCGGATGCCGCCGCCCATGAAGGGGATGTTGCGGGAGAATACGCCGTCCCACTGCTCCCAGAAGGTGACTGCCCCCTGCTCTATCCACCAGCCGATGCTGGGCTGGTCACGTTTGTTGATTATCTCCCAAGCGAGGTCGGCACGGCCAAACTTGATCAGTGTCTCGCACAGATAGCGCCAACCCACAAAGCCGACGTGGAGGTGGTTGCCGCACTCGGCAAGATTGGCCACCAGTGCAGAGAGTGCCGCCTGCTCGCGCTCTTTTGTAGGACATCCCATCGCCAGTGCCCACATATTGCTGCCCCACTTTCCGTAGGACTGGGCCTCTTCATCCCAGAAATATGTGTGGAAAGCGGCTGCAGTCTTGTCTCGGAGTTCCGAGAAATATTCGGCATCGGCTGTATTTCCAAGGAGATTGGCAACCTCTGCCGTTATCCGGGCACAATTCCACAGGAACCATGTGTGAACCAGCGCCTTTGAAGGAATTTCCCAAGGTGCGTTCCACTCCCCGAGGTCCATGAAGTAACGTCCGGTACGGCTCTCCATAATGCCTCGCTCGTCCACCCAGTTTAGCATCCAGCGGGTATGGGCCGCCATAGCATCGTAACACTCCTCAAGGGCGCGCTCGTCCCCATACTCCCACCAGAATTCGTAAGGTATCACATTCATTGCGGAGCCGAATGCCACGCCGCCGCCTGCCTCAGGCTGCCAGGGGGCCGAATTGCAAACATAACCATCCTCTTTCTGCGCCTCGCGCAAATCGCGCAGCCATTTGTAATAGAAAGCGCCAGCATTCATGGTGGTCATCACGGTGGGGCCTACGGCCTGTCCGTCACCGGTATAACCTATACGCTCGCGGTGAGGTGTGTCTGTGGGGATATTGCCGTGCATATTGTCCAACTGGGTGCGGCGCCATATCTTGTCCATGTAATTTAGCAACTCATTCGAGCATTCGAAAGAGGTGGCCTGCTTAATGTCAGAATTCACCGCCTGCGCCTCAATCTGGTCGGGACGGAGTTCGTCCAGCCCGTAAACTTCCACCTGCTGGAAAGCGTAATATTCAAACCGTGGGTGCCAGCTCTCATTGCCAGTACCCTTGGCGATATAGGTCATAGAGCTCACCGCCTTTTCTGCAGCATTGTAGTCTTCTGTCAGATTAAACACGGTTACCTTTTGCCCTTCTGCCAAATTCAGATTCTTCAACTCTACCCAACCGGAGATATATTCGGGGAAGGTAACTATGAATGCACCGGTAGAATCGACCTTCTCAATGGATGTCGGAGCCCACTTGCCGGTAATCCTGTCCGGGAGGCCGGTCTGGGCAAACAACTCCCCTTCCGGGGCCATTTTCTGGACAGCACCGGCCCAGGAGGAATCGTCATAGCCGGGTTCACTCCATCCGTCGTGCTCAAGGCGGGCATCATAAACCTCACCAAAATAGAGCTGGTCGAAAACTATCGCGCTCTTCTCAACCTTCCAAGTATTATCAGTTGCAATCACCTCGCTGGTGCCGTCTTCGTAGCGGATAAGTATCTGCCCAAAGAGTTTTGGCACGCCATAGCCCATCACAAAACGACGGAACACCAGATCATAATAGCCGTTGCCAAGAATCGCCCCCGCTGCATTGCGCCCCTTGCGTACCATATCTGTAAGGTCGTAGCTTACATACGCCACGCTATATCCGTTGAACGGGTCAGGAATCGGGAGGAGCCGCTCTTCCAGTTTCTCACGGTAGCCATAGTTGGTCTCATTCGGAACCAGATACTCATCGCCGGCTTTGCTGCCGTTTACATAGAGTTCAAAATAGCCGAGGCCGGTGCCGTAAAAGCGGACCGACTTAATCGGCTTGTTTATCTCAAACTCCTTGCGGAGCAGCGGTGCGGGGAAAACCACTTCCGATGTATCGTAGTCATAAGATTTCTCTCCCTGCCAGGGGGCGCCTATCCACTGCGCCTGCCATAAATCCTGGCGGCCTAACAATCCGGTGTGGAAGTGGCAGGGCTTGCTCCATGCAGAGGGCTCCCCGTTCGCATCACGTACCTGTACCTGCCAGAAATAGTCGGTACAGGGTTCCAGCGCATCACCTGTGTAGGGCACCAGCACCGACTCGTCGCTTTCAATGATTCCAGAGTCCCAGTATGCCTGCTCCGGATGCTTTGGGTCTTTGAAGAGTCTTATCTGGTATGAACCCTGGAGAGCTCCGTTTTTGCCACTCAGGTTTATCCAGGAAAAACGGGGGCTTGTGACATCAGTAAATGCATCTTCTTTATACTCTGTGGTAAGGTTTTCGGGTTTGATCTCCGACCGGGACAAGTCACAACCGGCAAGCAGTAAGCAGAGCACGACAGGCAAAAAGAATCTTTTCATTACAACGTAAATATATGTTTGATAAAGGTGGTCAAAGATAGACAATTTTGCCTACATTTGCCTCCACTATGATAACCTTTCTGGTCTGTATAATACTTTTGGTAGCAGGGTACCTGCTTTACGGTCGATTTGTTGAAAAGCGCCTGTTCCAGGCGGACCCCAACCGCGCCACTCCCGCCCATTACAAATCCGACGGCGTGGACTTTAAAGAGATAAAACCCTGGCGCGTATTCGTCATACAATTCCTGAACATCGCCGGCCTTGGGCCCATCTTTGGGGCGATACTGGGCGCGGCGTACGGCCCGATGGCATACATCTGGATAGTTGTCGGCTGCATCTTTATGGGTGCTGTGCACGACTACTTTTCAGGGATGATATCTATCCGTTCCGGTGGCCGCAGCACACCTTCGCTAATCGGCATCTATCTTGGCAAAAATGTCAAGACCGTGATGAACTTCTTTATCGCATTGATGCTCATCGGCGTAGGCTGCTCATTTGTCACCGGCCCGGCCGACCTGCTGAACAATATGGCGCCGGTTACCAAACTATTCTGGTTAATTGTGATTTTTGCGTATTACATACTGGCTACCCTTGTCCCAATCGACAAGATAATCGGAAAGATCTATCCTTATCTGGGAGGTGCGTTGCTGTTCATGGCGGTCGCAGTTGGGTTTGCCCTGATTGTGAAGGGGGGCAACGGGAGTATCCATCTCACCGAGCTCACATTTGACAATATGCGCAACTTCCACAGCAACCCGCAGACCAATATCCTGTTCCCGATGTTGTTCATAGTGATATCCTGTGGCGCGATATCTGGCTTCCACAGCACCCAAAGCCCCATTATGGCCCGGTGCATAGGAAATGAGAAATATGGTCGCCCGGTATTCTACGGAGCGATGATATGCGAAGGTATAGTTGCCACAATATGGGCGACAGCCGCAATGGCATACACCGGAGGGCCAGAGGGTCTCAACGCTGCAGCCGCAGCAGGAAAAACTCCGGCAATACTGGTTAATGCAATATGCAGCGACTGGCTGGGCAAGGTCGGTGCGATAATCGCCATTCTGGGAGTAATCGCCTGCCCCATCACCTCCGGCGACACGGCTTTCCGCAGCATCCGCCTGATTCTTGCAGAGGCGCTCCACATCAATCAGAAACCTATCCTGAACAGGGTACTCACTGCACTCCCGATATTTGTTGTGGCCGTACTGGTATGCTCGTCAGATTTTTCAACCATCTGGAACTACGTCGGCATATCCAATCAGGTCCTTGCAGCGATTGTACTTTGGACAGCCTCCAGATACCTCTATAAACACGGCAAAAGCCCGCTGTTCACAGCCATCCCTGCAACTTTCCTTACCTATGTGTGCTCTTGCTACTTTATGGTTGCTCCGCACAAGGCTGGCGGACTTTCGCTCCCCCTGACCGTCGCTCACATTGTTGCAGCAGTTGTCACATTATCGATAGTCACAATTTTCTTTCTGGAGAACCGTCATCTGAAACGCAGATTTACTACCGCCAGGAACCAGGCTTGAGCCCATTTTAACGTAACAGATTATGGACGAAAACCTTAACCTTGTCAGGGACCTGGCCCTCATATTCATTTCTGCCGGAATTATCACTCTGATATTCAAGGCTCTCAAACAGCCTTTGATACTCGGATACATAGTTGCCGGATTCCTTGTAGGGCCGCACTTTGGCCTCTTCCCCAACCTCACCAATCCTGAGACTGTAGAGCAGTGGTCGGAGATAGGCATAATCTTCCTGCTGTTTGCACTCGGCCTGGAGTTCAGTTTCAAAAAACTACTCAAGGTGGGCAGCAGCGCCCTCATCACTGCCGGAACCATCTTCGTCGGGATGTTTGTTACGGGCATGATGGTAGGCGGTGCAATGGGCTGGAGCCATATGGAGCGCATCTTTCTGGGTGGAATGCTGTCGATGTCATCCACCACCATCATTATCAAGGCTTTCGATGATCTCGGCCTGAAGGGGATGCCTTTTACAAACGTCGTTTTCGGCACCCTGGTAGTGGAGGATTTGCTTGCGGTTGTACTGATGGTGTTGCTCTCTACAATGGCGGTCAGCCAGCAGTTTGCAGGGGGCGAGATGGTGATGGCCCTGCTCAAGCTACTCTTCTTCCTGGTTCTATGGTTCGTGGTAGGTATGTACCTGATTCCCACCCTGTTCAAGAGGGGACGGCAGGTGATGAACGAGGAGATGCTCGTGATACTGTCGGTGGGGCTCTGCTTCGGCATGGTGGCGCTGGCCACCGCTGTCGGATTCTCGTCTGCCCTGGGAGCCTTTGTTATGGGTTCACTGCTTGCAGAGACGCTTGAAGGCGAACACATCTCCCACTCCATCAAAAACATAAAAGATTTGTTCGGCGCAATCTTCTTCGTCTCCGTCGGAATGATGGTAGATCCCGCTATCATAGTTCAGTACTGGCAGCCTATACTCATACTGATAATAGTGGTCGTGATTGGCATCCCGCTGTTTGCTACCAGCGGCGTACTGATGGCGGGCCAGGGGCTTCACAGTGCCGTGCGCAGTGGTTTTTCGATGGCGCAGATCGGTGAATTCGCATTCATCATCGCCAGCCTGGGCAAGAGCCTGGGAGTTATGGCGGATTACATATATCCGGTGGTAGTGGCAGTTTCTGTGATCACCACATTCACGACACCGTATTTCATCAAACTCTCGGAGCCGTTCTATTGTATGCTCAGCCGCAAGATGCACCCCAAACTGTTCGCATCTCTCAGTGAAGTGCGCGCTTCAGGCCGTTCGCAGGCACGCGAGAGCCAGTGGCGCAAACTTATCAAAGCCTATCTCACCCGGATGATACCATACAACGTGATGCTGGTGGCGGTTCTGCTTGCCTCAAATATGTTTCTGGACCCATTCGCCAAGAATCACTTCGTGAACCTGGCGCCCGGTATAATCAACCTCATATGCGCTCTTGCCACGCTTCTGGTAATGTCCCCGCTCCTGTACGGGATGGTGATAGCTGCCGGCAATTATAAGGAGCTTTACGACAGCATATGGGCCGGATCGTCCGCCGCCGGGCGCGGTCCGCTGATTGCGATGAGCGCCTTGAAGATATTCCTGGCGGTGGCCTATGTGGTGACGGTGGTGTCGCACTACTTCAAGCCCGGAATCGGCATCGTGATCCTGATAGCATCCCTGGCGGCGGCGATGTTCATACTGCTGCGCATCTTCAACAACCGCTCCAGCACGCTCGAGAGCCGGTTTGTAGAGAATATCAGGCAGAAAGACGATTACCAGCGCAAAACCGCACCCGTTACTACCTCGATCCGCGAGAAGATGAGCGGCCACGACATCTGCGTGGAAAGCCTCAAGGTAAGTTCCGACTTCAGATACACCGGCCGGCAGTTGCGGGAGATTCCGCTCCGCCGCGACTTTGGCGTGAACATAGTGAAGATAATCCGCGGGAAAAAAATCATAAATATCCCTTCGGCATCGGAGTACCTGTTCCCTGCCGACGAAATCCTTGTGGTGGGTACCCTGGACAGCGTGTCGGCCTTCAAGAAGGCGCTTGATGAGGATGTCGCCCCCGCACCCGCCCCGACCGCTCATGTAGAGGTGGAATCCTTTACCCTTGGGGAAGACTCCCTTCTGACAGGCAAGTCCTTGAAGATGGTTGATATGCGCAACTCCGGATGTATGCTGATAGGCATAGAACGCGGAGAAGAGACTTTCATGAACCCCGAACCGGATATGGTAATGCAGCCGGGCGATGTTGTATGGCTGGTTGGGGCCCCCGACGCTATTAAATTGTATAAATAACGTAATATGAAGAACTTGTGTTATCTGATAGCCACCCTCGTGATGGCTGCGCTCACCAGTTGCAGTACCCCTGTAGACCGCCAGAATATCGACTCTTTCAAAAAGGCTGTGCCAGTATGGGCCGAGGGGCGCGAGACAGAGGTAAACCTGACGCTGGCCTTCCGTACGGTGGTTGATTTTCAACGTGATGCCGACATTCGCATAGCTGCATCGACAATCTACCGCCTGCGTGTAAACGGAGAGTTTGTAGGGCACGGCCCATGTGTGGCAGCACACGATTTCTACCGCATAGACTGCTACGACATAGCACCCTATCTCCATAAAGGGAGCAATGTGGTATCCATAGAGGTTACCGGTTATAACACAGAGTCATTCTACCTGCTCAGCCAGCCCTCTTTTCTGCAGGCAGAGATTGTATCGGGTGGCAAGGTTATCGCCGCCACCGGCAGCGATTTCAAGGCTTACGACCTGCAGCAGCGCGTCCAGAATGTTCCCAAATACAGCTACCAGCGCACACAGATGGAGTATTGGGTGCTATCTGAAGGGTATGACTCATGGCAGACTGACCCGGAGTTCTCTTCTGACCGCGAGGTTGTCCTGGCAGAGCAACCGGCAAAAACGACTATCGTCCGCCGCGTACCCTACCCCGACTACACTGTGCACGAGGCTTCGGTTCTGGATGCCGGACGTCAACTATACACCTTTGGCCGCGAATACAGCGGCTTCCTTGGCTGTGAGATCGATGTAAAGGAAAAGACCTCACTCACCATAGATTATGAAGAGTTGCTCACCGACGGAGAACTCAAACACAGGATGCCGTTCAGGGGTTATGTAGCATGGGATCTGGAACCTGGTCATTACACACTGGAGAGTATAGAGCCCTACACCATGCAGTTCGCACAGGTTGCATTTACAGGCGACGCCACCATTGAGAGGCTGTACCTGCGAGACTACTGCAATTCTGCCGTGGGGGTGGCCCAGTTCAGCTGCGACAACGAGGCGCTGAACAAGATATTTGATGCAGCCCGCGAGACCATCCGGCAGTGCGCCCTCGACATCTTTATGGACTGCCCTTCGCGGGAACGCGCCGGCTGGATAGGCGACAGCTTCTTCTCTTCCCGCGTGGAGTGTGACTTCTCCGGCGAGACAAACGTTGAGAAGAATTTCCTGGAGAACTACCTGCTTCCGGAGCATTTCAAAACCATTCCTGAGGGGATGGTGCCCATGTGCTACCCTTCCGACAACTTTGAAGGCGGCACTTACATCCCAAACTACGCAATGTGGTTTGTATTGGAGCTTGAAGAGTATCTGGGACGCAGCGGAGACCGCGAGATGATAGACGCCTTCCGCAACCGGGTTTACGGCCTGGTGGATTTCTTTGACAAGTTCCTCAACTCAGACGGTCTTCTGGAACGCCTTCAGAGCTGGGTGTTCATAGAGTGGTCCGCAGCCAACCATTTCGTATGGGATGTGAATTACCCCTCGAATATGCAGTATGCAGGGATGCTGGATGCCGTAGCACGAATGTATAATGATCCTTCGTTGCACGAGCGTGCAGAGGCTATGCGCGAAACCATCCGCCGGCAGAGCTTTGACGGCCGCTTCTTCTGCGACAACGCAATGCGCATGGAAGATGGCTCGCTGGTGCGCACCGACAATCACACCGAGACCTGCCAGTATTACGCCTTCTTCTTCCGCACCGCCACGCCCGAAACCTATCCTGAACTATGGCAGCGCATGGCCACCGAATTCGGGCCCGTCCGCGAGAAGGATGACAAATATCCCGACGTTCCCAAGGCAAACGCCCTGTTTGGCAACTATCTTCGTATGGAGCTGCTCTCGCAGAACGGACTCGGCGCACAGTCGCTTCGCGAATTCGTCGATTTCTACCTTCCCATGGCGGAGGCGACCGGCACCCTCTGGGAGAATATGACCTTTAGCGACAGCTGCAACCACGGCTTTGCCGCCCACGTGGCGCACGTACTCTACCGAGATGCCGCCGGCCTTTACGATGTGGACCGTGTAAACAAGACGGTGACCCTGAGGCTGCGCGACACAGGCCTCAAGGAGTGCCACGCCATCCTCCCCGTCCACGGCGGAGAAATCAAACTCGACTGGACCTGCACCGACGGCAACTTCAACCACAACCTCTCCCTCCCCCGCGGGTGGAAAGTGGTTGAAGAATAACAATTTATTGGTATATTTGGAGAAATATCACCACTATGGCAGACGAAAAAATCATCTTCTCTATGTGCGGTGTGGGCAAGGTATTGCCGCACAACAACAAGGTAATCCTTAAAGACATATACCTTAGTTTCTTCTATGGTGCAAAAATCGGCATCATAGGCCTCAACGGCAGCGGTAAGTCCACCCTTCTCAAAATCATTACAGGAGTTGAGAAATCTTACCGCGGCGAGGTAGTATGGGCGCCGGGCTACAGCGTGGGCTATCTTGCGCAGGAACCCGAGATGGACCCGGACAAGACTGTACTTGAAGTTGTCCAGGAGGGCGTACAGGAGGTAATGGACCTGCTGGCAGAATATAACGAGATCGGGATGAAGTTCTGCGAGCCGCTGGAGGATGACGAGATGAACAAGCTGATTGAGCGCCAGGGGGAACTCACTGAACTGATTGACCACGCCGGTGGCTGGGAGATTGACTCCAAACTTGAACGCGCTATGGATGCCCTGCAGTGCCCTCCGTCTGATGCGCTGATACGCAACCTCTCCGGTGGTGAGCGCCGCCGGGTGGCACTATGCCGGCTCCTGCTCCAGCAACCAGACGTACTGCTGCTGGACGAGCCCACCAACCACCTCGACACTGAGAGTATCCAATGGCTGGAGGCCCATCTGCAACAATACAAAGGCACTGTGATTGCAGTGACACACGACCGTTATTTCCTTGACAACGTGGCCGGCTGGATTCTGGAACTGGACCGCGGTGAAGGTATCCCCTGGAAGGGCAACTACTCGTCCTGGCTGGAGCAGAAGACCCTCCGCCTGGCTCAGGAAGAGAAGCAGGAGAGCAAACGGCGCAAGACCCTCGAGAGGGAGCTGGAGTGGGTCCGCATGGCACCCCGCGCCCGCCAGGCAAAGCAGAAAGCCCGTCTGGGCGCATACGAGAAGCTGGCCAGCGCCGATGTCAAACAGAAAGAGGCCAACCTGGAAATCTATATCCCCAACGGTCCCCGTCTGGGTAACAAGGTCATCAGCTTCCACGACGTTGCCAAGAGCTACGACGGCCGCGTATTGTTTGAACACCTGTCTTTTGAGTTGCCTCCGGCTGGTATTGTGGGGGTAATCGGCCCCAACGGCGCCGGCAAGACCACCCTCTTCCGCCTGATAATGGGCATTGAAACACCCGACACCGGCACCATTGAGATTGGAGAGACCGCCAAGATATCTTACGTGGACCAGCAACATAAATCCATTGACCCGGAAAAGACGGTTTACCAGACCGTAGCAGGCGACTCTGAATGGGTCCGCCTCGGAGGACGGGACATCAACGCCCGCGCCTGGATATCCCGTTTCAACTTCTCCGGAGCCGACCAGGAGAAAAAGTGCGGCATCCTCTCCGGCGGTGAACGCAACCGGCTGCATTTGGCACTTACCCTCAAAGACGAAGGCAACGTGCTGCTGCTGGACGAACCTACCAACGATGTGGATGTAAATACCATCCGCGCCCTCGAGGAGGGTCTGGACGGCTTTGCCGGCTGCGCTGTGGTGGTAAGCCACGACCGCTGGTTCCTGGACCGTATCGCCACCCATATCCTCGCCTTCGAAGGGGACAGCCAGGTGGTATTCTTTGACGGCAACTACTCAGAATACGAAGAGAACAAGAAGAAACGCCTCGGCAATGCGGAGCCCAAGCGCTTCAAGTACAAAAAGTTGATGGAGTAAACCCCGGGGGGTTAATTCTCAGAAATAGTCTTTGCTATTTTCTCAATGTTGAGACTGCGGGCGGAGGCATCTATGATGTCTTTGTAGATACCCCCTTTCTTGTAAATTGAATCGGGATCTCCGCTCTCCTCTACCCGGCCGTTCTGCAGGGCATAGACCATCTCGCTGTCTATAATCTGCGATATGCTGTGGGAGATTATTATCACCGTGCGGTCTTTCTTTATGGCATCGATGCTGTTCTTAATCTGCTCGGTTGCAATCGCATCCAGGCTTGCCGTAGGTTCATCCAGAAAGATAATGGGCGGATTCTTCAAGAACATGCGGGCGATGGCAATGCGCTGCTGCTGCCCGCCTGACAGGTCGCTTGCCTTCCCTTCAAACTGCTTGGGGAGGGCCATAATCTGGTCGTAGATATGCGACTTCTTTGCCGCCTCCACCACCTCTTCGTGGGTGGCAGACGGTTTGCCGTAAAGTATATTCTCCTCTATGGTTCCGTCAAAGATGTGGTTCTTCTGCAGCACCAGGCCTATGTTCTCACGCAGGTATTTAGTGTCGTATTCACACAAATCCACGCCGTCCAGGGTAATGGTACCCTTTTGCGGCACGTAGAACTTGTCCAGCAGGTTCACGATGGTGCTCTTGCCGGCGCCTGAAAGCCCTACCAGAGCCGTAATCTTGTCGGGCTCAATCACCATATTTACTCCAAACAGCGCCTGGGTTCCGTTGGGATAGGTAAAATCCACATCCCGCAACTCAAATTTGCCACGGATCCGCTCCGGACGGTAATTACCGGATGGCTCCACTTCGCTGTCTGAATCAAGTATAGAGAAGAACCCTTCTGCATATATCAGGGCATCGTTCACATCGTCAAAAATGCGCTGGAGCTGGGTGATGGGGGCAATCACATTGGAGAAGAGCATCACGTGGTACATAATCTTTCCTATGCTCATCCCCGGATAATCAATCAGCACTAGATAAGCCGTCAGGATTATGACCAGCACTGTGCCGACCTGCTTCACAAAACTCTTGACACCGGCGTAGTAGAAACCCACCTGCCTGGTCTTCATCTGGTTGGCCGTCACCTGATTCTGGATATCCAGCTGCTTGGCCGCCTCTATACCCTCACGGTTGAAGCTCTTGATTACGTTGATAGAATCTATTATGTTCTTGATACCCTGGCTCTTGGTCTCAAGATGGCCGCGCATCTCACGACGCCACCCCTTAAGCCTCTTTGCCTGACGGTAGGTAATCCAGAAGTATATCGGAACTATGGCCAGCGCCACCAGTCCCACATATACATTTGCGGCAAACATCAGTATCAGCGCCAGCAGTGCGCTGGTAAAGAGCGGCAGCAGGTCAATGAAAAAGTTCTGCACCGTGCGGGAGATGCTGCTCACCCCCTGGTCAATGCGGGCCTGCACCTTGCCGGTGGCGTTTGCATCTTGTGAGAAATAGGCCATGCGGAAGGTCAAGACCTTCTCAATGACACTCTGGGCGAGGTCGCGCGATACAAAAATGCGCATCCGCTCACCGAAATAGTTCTGCGCGAAAGTGATTATTGCAGAGAGAATCTCCTTGCCCAGCAACACAACCGATATGAATGTGAGGATGCGCGCCGCCTCGGACCATGTAAAATCGGTGCCGAGTAGGGCGTTTATGGCATCCACCGTACGGTCCAGCACGATGGCGTTTACCTGCGCCATCAAAGAGCCGACCAGCGTGAGTATCAAGGTGATAATCACCAACCAGCGGTACGGCCTGACAAACGGCCGGATATGCTTGAATAACTGGAGTAGATTCAATTGTTGTGATTATTGCATTCTGCCCTGTTTGCCAAGGTAACTGTCTTTGAAGCCAAGGAAGTAGAGCACTCCGTCCAGGCCGATGGTATTGATACTCTGGCGGGCACTCTCCACTACGCGCGGTTTTGCGTGGAAAGCGATGCCAAGACCCGCTGCAGAGAGCATCGGGAGGTCGTTTGCGCCGTCACCCACGGCGATAGTCTGCTCCAGATTGACCTTCTCCATCTGGGCGATGAGCTTAAGCAGGTCGGCTTTGCGCCGGCCGTCCACAATATCGCCTACATATCGTCCCGTAAGTTTGCCGTCGTCTCCAATCTCAAGTTCGTTGGCATATACATAGTCGATCCCGTACTTACGCTGGATGTATTCTCCAAAATATGTAAAACCTCCGCTGAGTATGGCAATCTTGTAGCCGGCACGTTTGAGGACCTCCATCAGGCGGTCCACACCCTCAGTTATGGGCATATTCTCTGCAATCTCCTGCATAACAGATGCATCCAGCCCTTTGAGCAAAGCGACGCGGCGACGGAAACTCTCTTTGAAATCGATTTCGCCCCGCATCGCACTCTCCGTGATGGCTGCAACCTGGCCGCCCACCCCGGCACGTGCCGCCAGCTCGTTTATGCACTCGGTCTGGACCAGCGTGGAGTCCATATCGAAACATATCAGACGCCGCATACGCCGGAACATATTGTCCCGCTGGAAAGAGAAATCGATGCCCATTTCGCTGGAAATATGCATCAGTTCCGCCTGCAGCTTGTCGTGGTTGTCCGGTACGCCGCGGATGGAGAACTCGATGCAGCTGCGCACCGATGCATTGGACTGCTGGAGGCTCTGGCGTCCGGTAAGGCGCTTGATGGAGTCGATATTGAGACCGTGGCTGGAGATGACCCGCGCCGCTGCGGCAATCTGCTTTGCGGAGAGGCTGCGGGCTATGATGGTGAGAATGTAGCGGTTTTTCCCCTGACGGCCGACCCAGTCCTCATAGTCATCGTCCTTTACCGGTTCAAAGCCGATGGCGACTCCCAGCTCGGTGGCCTTGAAAAGGAGCTCCTTCATCACCTGTCCGGAGCTGCGGGCAGAGATGCGGATAAGGATACCCAGCGAGAGACTGCTGTGGATGTCGGCCTGGCCGATATCCAGAATCTGGGCATCGAAGCGGGCCAGGATATCCATCACCGATGCGGTGAGGCCGGCGCGGTCCTTTCCGGTGATGCGGATAAGGATCTGCTCCATCTTTTTGGGCTTGGTCATGGTGTCGGTTTTAATTTACTTACAATCGCAGTTGCCGCCTTCACAGCCGCCGTCGCCGCAGTTGCCGCCCTGGCAACCACCGCAGCTGCGCTTCAGGCCGTTCTTCAACTCATCTTCAGTAGCCTCGCGCACCTTGAGAATCTCACCGGTAAAGTGGAGGTCTTTGCCCGCCATCTGGTGGTTGAAGTCCATTGTCACGTGCTCCTCGCCAACCTTAACCACGGTACCGGGCATCACGCCGCCGTCGGCATTCATCATCGGAATAACATTCCCTTCAAACAAAATTTCCTCTGCCAGATGGCCGTCCTGCATAAAGATGGTTTTGGGCAGGTCGATTATGGCACGCGGGTCGCGCTCCCCATAGCCTTCTGCAGCAGTCAGGCGGAAGTCAAACTTGTCGCCCACCGTCTTGCCCTCTATGTTAGCTTCAAATTTGGGCAGCAGATGACCGATGCCGAAGATAAATTCCAGGGGACGGGAGGCGTCGCAGCTGTCGGCAATCTGTCCGTCCACCTCAAGTTCATATATCAAACTTACTACTTTGTTGTCACTGATCTTCATAAACCTTTTTGTCTAATTTGTGCAAATATATGGAAAAAATAGAAAAAGAGCGCAGCCCAGAGACGGGTTGCGCCCTTTATTTCAACGATATAGGCCGTGGCCTATTTGATATCGATCTGTTTTGTTGCAGCGGGCTGCACAACGACCTCTTTCTTAGGGAGATGTACGTTCAGGACACCCTTCTCTACCTTAGCTTCTATCTTGTCGCAATCGACATCGTCGGGGAGCAGCAGAGTCTGCTGGAACTTCTCATATGAGAATTCACGGCGCAGGTAGCGGCCTTTCTTCTTATCCTCCTTATGTTCAGACTTCTTCTCCATGTTGATGTGGAGGTAGCCCTCGTTATCAACCTTTACGGTGAAATCTTCTTTGTCTAAGCCCGGTGCGGCAAGTTCCACATCGTACTCTTTTTCGTTTTCAATTACATTGATTGCAGGAGCCGTATAGTTGGTCCTGGCCATCCAGCTGTTGTCGAAAAAGTCATTGAAAATGTCGGGCAACCAGCTATCTTGATTTCTTCTTACAGGTAACATAGTTCAAAAACTTTAATCGTTCCGGTTTCACAACCCTCACGGGCCATTATTCCCGGGACCCCTTGCGGAGCCGACATAGTGTAAATCAAACTGGATGCCAACGGCCAAATGTGGACATATTGTCACCGTCTGCTGACATTATGTCCAACAAATTGCTACCTTTGCGAGGTAATAATCAGAAGAATATGACAACCATAACTCTATCGACCGCGTTGATACGGCTTTTGGTGAGCCTTGTACTGGGGGCGATGATTGGGTCGGAGCGCCAGCTGCACCATCATCCTGCAGGATTCCGCACATTCACCCTTATTTGCACAGCCTCAACGCTGGCGATGATTGTGTCGATTTACATTTGCCAGACCAATACAGATCTTCTCAACGGCGATCCTGGACGTATAGCGGCGCAAGTGCTCACGGGTATCGGTTTCATAGGCGCCGGATTGATTATTAAAGGGACCGACGGGGTGTTGGGACTGACCACCGCCGCCTGCATATTTATATGCGCTGTTATAGGGCTCGCTGTAGGAGCCGGCTTGCTTCTGCTCTCAGCTATCGTAGCGGTGGCCGTACTTATAATCCTCTGGTCGTCTTACCTCACCAAGCGTAAAGATAAAGAGAAAACGCAGTTGTAAACAGGGTTATCTGGTTTCCGGGATAATTATCTGGTATGCCTTACCTGACTGATTGGTAAGTTTATCAGAACGCAACCACAGGTTTGCCCGTTTGAGCTCCGCATAGCTCACGCCATTTTTCTTTGCAAAATCCACCAGTGAAGGGATAGGACCGGTTACGGTGACAGTCTTTGCCGGACGGCGGTATGGATAGAGTTCAGAGGGGTCAATCACATATCCGAACCGCTCCGGATGCTCCATAAAGAGCTTGGCGGTGAGTATGCGGAACATATAGCGGGATGTTTCTTCCGGAAGGTAGAGATTCATGGCACTCTTCTCTTTCTGTTCCTGAAGCCTTTTGGAGATACCCCCCTGCCCCGCATTATAGCTGGCCGCTACGGTCATCCAATCTCCATAACGTACATAGGCCTCTTTAAGATACTTGCAGGCAGCTATGGTCTCTTTCTCGATATTGTAGCGTTCATCCACCTCATCGTTTACCTCAAGGCCGTATTGCTTTGCGGTGGCCTTAGTAAACTGCCAGAGCCCCGCAGCGCCGGTTACGGAAACCGCCTTGGGGTCAAGGTTGCTCTCAATAACCATAAGGTACTTCATATCCTCAGGAATCCCCTTCTCCTTAAGTATCGGCACAATCTGGGAGAAGTAGCGAAGGCTCCGCTTGAGCATCAGGCTGGATGTGGAGTGCATGTATGTGAAGGCCATGAGTTCACGGTCCATCCTCTCATAGAGGTCGTCCCGGTCAAATGTGATGCGCTCGCCTGCAAAATCCACATAATCGGGGACTGAAGGGGCCTTTGGGTGAAGTGGAATCTCCTGAGCCTTAACGGCGGTAGAAGCAATCGCGCAAATGAGAATCAGAATTAATTTTTTCAAAGCTGCCTGGTCAATTTAATGCATCTCTGCAAGGATGTTATATACTGTTCTGTTGTGTATCTTGGTGAGGGAGTCCCTGCCACCCTCTGCAATCATGGATGCAGGGACGGTGGAGTTGTCAAATATCATCCATTTGTCCACTATCGGGATATACATGTGAATAAGGTTAATGATACCTTGCACATAGCGGCGGCGGACAGTAGGCTCTGAGACGTTATGACCGCCTGAGGCGACCCTCCGGGCCACACGTTCCACGGCCAGGTCGGGAGAGTTAAGCCAGAAATAGATCAGTATCACAACATAACCCAGGTTTTTGGCATCCTCTATCACCCTCATGAGACTCCTGGTGGCCAGGGTGGTCTCTACGCCGAAATCGGCACGTTTGTCAAGCAGTTCATTCATACGCTCCAGCATGATTCGGCTGGCACGGATGGCTGCAGCCTCCGGTTTGTTGGGTGAGAGGCGCTCCGCAATCTCATCGGAATTCACGCACTCACGCAGGCCAAACATCTCGGGTAATATAGTATACGACGCCGTGGTTTTACCGGCGCCGTTGCAACCCGATATGATATACAGTTTAGGCATGCGGAGTCTTTATCATGCCAAATATACTAAAAAAATGCCACCACGTTACTTGCGGGTGACACCATATCCAAACAGGGCAAAGTCGCCGAGGCAGGGGTCGCCAGGGAAAACCTCTGAGAGTTCTGCAGTTATCTCAAGTGCGGTTTTGATATCGGCACTGTTGCGGCATGTGAGCCCCATCTCGCGGGCTACTGTGTGGACATGCACGTCCAGAGGAATAATCAGGTCGGCGGGCGAAGAATCACGCCAGAGGCCAAGGTCCACCTTGCCGTCACAGCGCACCATCCACCGGCGGAGCATATTGATTTTTTTATTGGCCGCATGCGGGTCGCTCTTGCGGCAGTATATCAGGGTTCGGAAATCATCTGCAGAAAGGCTCTCGAGGGTTTCATTAGCCTCGTAGTAACGTTTGAGTGCCGCACAGATATCGGCAAACTCACTCCACATCACGGTGCGGTGTAGAGAGCAGGGTTCGCAGCGGTATTGCCCGCGCATCACATAATCGTAAGGCTTCCAGCCCATCTCGTCAAGCGCCCGGCCGCAGTCGCGAACTATCATCGCCCTCCTGCCCCACGCCAGATGGGCCGCGATTACCGCGGCTATCTCCACGTCCTGCAACACACATTCTCCACGCCGGTACAACTCTGCGAAACGGGTCGGAAAGGCTATCGGATCCTCCTTAAAATAGACGGGATCGTTATATTTCTGCGCATATTCCCGCAGTATGATTGCATTCTTATTCATAACCCTAAGATAGCTAAAATAATGCAACTATGCTTTATAAAACGGGCAGCCCTCGCATCCTGAACCGGATTTTGAGCATGTGAAGCATGTCGGTTTCTTCTTGAAGAATATGCGATATACAGCGAAACCGACGGCAGCGGCAATTATGGCGTATGCTATGATGTTGAGAATCATATACAGAACCATTTACAGTATTGCTGCAAGATGATACACCCCGAATGCAGCGAGCCATGCGACGGCAAGAGTGTATAATATAACGAACCACGCCCATTTGCGACCCGCCTCCCTGGCTACGGCGCTCACTGCCGCAACGCATGGGAAGTAGAGCAGCACAAAAATCAGGAACGACCATACCACAGGCAGGGTGAAGACCTTATTGCCGTTTGAATCCACAGCCTGCTGCAGCGCGCCGCCCACGGATGCTTCCTCAAGTTCTGCACCGTCAGCAGAATAAAGCACGCCCAGGGAAGAAACAACCACCTCTTTGGCCGCAAATCCCGTGAGCAGGCTCACACTCATCTTCCAGTCAAAACCAAGCGGTGCAAACGCAGGCTGGATAGTCTTGCCTATCTGGCCGATATAAGAACTTGCGATGTGCTCCGCCTTGCTCTGTCCCTCTTTTGCGCGGGGGAAATATCCCAGTGCCCAGATAATCACAGATGCGGCCAGAATCACGGTACCCATCTTTTTAAGGTATTGTGCACTCTTGTCCCACATGTGGCGCAGGGTGTTTCGGAAGGTGGGGAAACGGTATGGAGGCAGCTCCATTACAAACTGGTCAGAGACATTCCTGAATACCAGCTTATTCATAAGCAAAGATGTAAGTACCGCCACCAAAACGCCTGCCAGATACAGACTTATGAGAACCAGCGCCTGATTTTTCTTGAAGAAAGCCGAGACGAACAGCAGGAAAACCGGCAGCCTTGCTGAGCAGGACATGAACGGTATGGTAATGATGGTAAGTATCCGGTCTTTACGGCTCTCCAGCGTGCGGGTCGCCATTATGGCGGGGACACTGCATCCAAAGCCGATGATATACGGAATGAACGATTTTCCGTGCAGGCCAATCTTGTGCATCAGTTTGTCCACTATGAAAGCTACGCGGGCCATATAGCCGCTGTCTTCGAAGAACGATATGAACAGGAACAGAATCAATATGTTGGGCAGGAACACCAATACGCCCCCAACCCCGGCGATTATACCGTCCACAACCAGGTCGCGCAGCATCCCTTCCGGCATTATGCTCCCAACCCAGTTCCCAAGCGCCGCAACGCCGGCTTCCAGCCATTGCTGCGGGTATGCTCCAATAGAGAATGTAGCCTTGAACATCAACCACAGAAGCACTATCAGTATCGGGATTCCCAGCCATTGGTGGGTAAGGATGGCGTCCAAAGAGTACTTGCGCTTTTTGTTTTCCTTCTCTGCAGGAGTGAGAGTTTCGCTTAGCGCGCCTTTGATAAAACCATATTTCAGCCCGGAGATTATGCTTTTTATATCGTCGCGATACTCTCTCTGAAGCTCGTCACGAACCGTATCACAAGTTTGTTTTATAGCCTCATAGTTTGGGTATTTACCCACCAGACTGTGAGTAACGCTATCATTCTCAATCAACTTCAAAGCCACATAACGGCCGTGGTACTGATCCCGTATCTTCTCGTTCTCCTCCACCAGTTTTTTAACCTTGCGGATGGCACTCTCCACGTTGTCGCCATAGTTGATATGGATATGCTTGCTCCCCGCTGTATCACAATACACCTCAACAATCCTGGCCAGCACATCGTCTATTCCCCGTCCCGTACGGGCAACAACCGGTACGATGGGGAAGCCGAGCATGATGGACAGACTGTTATAATCCAGCTTGTCGCCGCTCGAGAGCAGTTCATCATACATGTTAAGGGCCATCACTATGCGCGGGTTCATGTCAATCAGCTGGGTGGTGAGGAACATATTCCTCTCCAGATTACCGGCATCAACAATGTTGAGCACCACATCCGGCTTTTGTTCCACGATGTAATTGCGCACGTATATCTCCTCCGGGGAATACTCTGTAAGGGAGTATGTGCCCGGCAGATCGACCAGATCTATAGTATAGCCATCATGGAAAAAGGTCCCGACCTTGGATTCTACAGTAACGCCGCTGTAATTGCCCACCTTCTCGTGCAATCCGGTGGCAAAATTAAAGAACGAGGTCTTGCCGCAGTTGGGATTACCGACCAGGGCTACCCTGATATGCCTGGTAATCTGCTCCACCTCAGAGGCGACGTGCTCCTCTATGGTACCATTGAAATTGAAGTCCGGGTGGCTTTTCTCGTCGAGAGATACGACCTCAATGTTCTCCGCCTCGCTATGACGTAAAGAAATGTGGCTTCCCAGTATCTCATACTCCACAGGGTCCTTCAAGGGGGCCTTCTTAAGGACTTTCACCGTCTGTCCCTTTACAAAGCCAAGTTCCATGATTCTGTTACGGAATCCACCGTGTCCGTGAATCTTGGCTATCACGCACATCCCCTTCTCAGGAATGTCAGCCAGTGTCAGGGATTTCTCTTCTTCCATATCTCTATTTTAATGGGTTTGCAAAAGTAGTTAAAAATAGTCTATCGCAATGCTCTCATGGCATTCAGTACCGCCAGGACTGTAACACCCACATCGGCAAATACTGCCATCCACATGGTTGCAACGCCTGCTGCGGCAAGGATAAGCACAAGGAGCTTTATGCCGATAGCGAACCAGGTATTTTCGCGGGCTATGCGGATGGTACGGCGGGCTATCTTCACCGCGACAGCCACCTTGGAGGGTTTGTCGTCCATAAGCACGACATCGGCAGCCTCAATCGCTGCGTCGCTGCCAAGCGCGCCCATGGCGATGCCGACATCTGCACGGGCCAGCACCGGTGCGTCGTTGATTCCGTCACCTACAAATGCGAGCTTGCGGCCGTGGGCAATTCCACCCAGCAGCATCTCGACCTTGCCAACCTTATCGGCAGGCATCAACTCCGTATAACACTCGTCCAGACCCAACTGTTCAGCCACTGCCTTGCCAACCGATTCGCGGTCTCCGGTCAGCATCACCGTGCGGGATACTCCCGCCGCCTTGAGCGATGTTATAGCCTCAGCAGAATCAGCCTTTACGCGGTCAGAAATCACTATGTGCCCGACATATTCAGAATCGATGCAGACATGGATGACTGTCCCCTCCTTGTGGCAGGCATGCCAGTTTGCACCACAGAGTTCCATCATTGCAGAGTTGCCTACGCACACTGATTTTCCGTTCACCAACGCCCTTATACCCTTGCCGGCCACCTCTTCTACATTCTCCACGCTACAGTCGTCATTCTCATTCGGATATGCCGCGCGCAGGGATGCTGCAATCGGATGGGTACTGAACCGCTCTACATGTGCCGCCAGATGCAGAAGTTCGCGCTCTTCAATTATCTCCGGATGTACAGCCGTCACCTCAAACACACCTTCTGTAAGGGTACCGGTCTTGTCAAAAACCACAGTATCCAATTTGGAAAGGGCTTCCAGATAGTTAGAACCTTTGATGAGGATACCTTTGCGCGAAGCGCCTCCAATGCCTCCGAAGAAACTCAGCGGGACACTGAGCACCAGTGCGCACGGGCAGGAAACTACCAGGAACATAAGCGCACGGTAAAGCCATGTGGCAAAGTTGCCGCCAATCAGGGGCGGAACTATTATAAGCAGCAGAGCAGCCACAACCACAATCGGAGTGTAAACCTTTGCGAAACGGGTGATGAAGTTCTCGCTGCGCGACTTGTTATCGGCAGCATGCTCCACCAGCTCAAGGATCCTGGATGCGGTAGATTCCCCAAACGCCTTTGTAACGCGCACCCGCAGCACACCACCCAGGTTGACACAGCCGGAGAAGATATCGTCACCTTCTGCAATCTTGCGCGGCACGCTCTCACCTGAGATGGCCACGGTATCGACAGAAGATGTTCCCTCAATCACAATACCGTCCATAGGCACCTTTTCACCCGGTTTGATGACAATTATATCACCAACCTGTACGGCATCGGGAGAGACCGCCTCAACGCCTCCGTCTTTCTCCAGATTTGCCGTATCCGGACGGATGTCCATCAGATGAGCGATACTGCGGCGGCTGCGACCCTCCGCAATAGTTTCGAACAGCTCTCCTATCTGGAAAAACAACATTACGAATACCCCCTCCGCAAACTGAGGTTCCGCCTCCGGCAAGAAACCTATGCAGAGCGCTCCTATTGTGGCGATGCTCATCAAGAAGTTCTCGTCCAAAGCCTCGCCATGAGAGAGCCCCTCTGCAGCCTCTTTCAAGGTGTCGAGACCAGCCACCAGATAAGGGACAAGGAATACCAGCAGAAGTTGCCATGTGGCCAGATTGCAGCGCTTCTCTACTATTACCGCCGCTGCCAGCAGCAAAGCCGCCACTGCAATCCGGATTATAGTCCCCTTTATCGAACCATCTTCGTGATGATGTTCTTCATGATGACCGTGGTGATGTTCGTGTGCCATATCTTCCAGTACTTTGATTTACGCTGCAAAGATATGGGGACCCTCATGCAACTCAGTTGCAAAAGTGTTTTTTGCATCAGCGGCAGTCGGGGCAAAGACCGGTCACCATATAATTGACAGATTCTTCCTGGTATCCCTGCGGTAGGGTGACCTCAGGAATGGGTATATCCTCAAGGCAGAAGGTCTTGCCGCAACGGCTGCAATAGAAGTGGATGTGGGCGTCATCGTCATGGTCGTCAGAACATCTGTGACACAATTCATAGCGGACGCCGTCGCCTCCGTCCGGAAGGATGTGCACCAGATGGCGCTCGCGGAATAGAGACAGGGTCCGCGATATCACACTTTTATCCACACTCTCCAACTGTACCTCTATCTCGCTCATTGAGAGCGGCCTGTGCTCCTTTACAAATGCATTCGCAATCAGTATGCGGTTGGCAGTGGGCTTCACCCCATGATGCATCATCAAATCTATTATATCTGTCTCTTGCATGATTAATAACCGTCGTTCTGGGTCAGTAAGGGGTTGAGGATAAGTATGTCAGCCGGTATCGGGAACAGATTTGTGTATCCGGTCTGGCTTTCATCGGGCAATTCAGGGCGGGATGACCATTCTCGGGTGAAGGTGCCGAACCGGATCTGGTCCTGGCGGCGCCATCCCTCCCATGCAAATTCAATCATCCTCTCTTTGAGCAAGCCTTCCTGCGATATACCATTCATGGGTTTTGCACCGGCACGCTCGCGGACCATATTGACCAGCGGAACTGCAGACGCCATATCATTGCTCCGGATCAAGGCCTCCGCTTTCATCAGCAATACGTCGGCATAGCGGAACATAACCCAGTCGTTGTCCATCAGCTTGCCGTCTTTCATAGCAGATGGATCCAGCTCGTATTTCTTCATTCGCGCTCCTGCCAGCTTTTCATGGTCGCTGCCGGTGACATCCAGCTCAACCGCTTCCGGCTGATAAATCACACCTTTAACGGGATTTCCGTTCAAATCGGTCGCTTGGCCGGCCCAGTAATTGATGTCAAAGCGGGGGTCCTGGTTGCTCTTGCGATAATTATTGGCATACAACACCTCCAGAGTGGCAGGAGTCCCGTTTTCGCCCGTAAAGCCACATGCCGCAGCATGATCGTAATGCCGGGAGCGGAAGAGATACTGGTTTTGAGCGGTGTACAACCGCTTGTCCATGGGGATAACAAAGATATTCTCAGGTGACTTTTCGTTATACACTTCAAAGTTGGACGCATAATCCGACGCAAGTTCATAGCCGACGCCGGAAATCAGGTCGCAGTAACGAATCACCTCGCCGTAATCCTCCACCCCTGCATATATCCGTGCGTTGAGCCAAAGTTTAGCCAGCAGAAACCATGCAACGGGGCGGGTAATGCGGCCATAATAGGCACCGTAATAATTGCTCCGGCTTAACGCAAGGTCGTCGGCGACATCTTCCAGTTCAGAAACCACAAATTCAAACACTTGTTTTCTTGATGACTGAGCCACCGATGACATTGACACCTCCGTGGAGGTGACTATAGGCACCCTCCCAAAGAGGTCCAGCAATTCATAGTAATATAATGCCCTTACAGCACGGGCTTCCTGACGCCACTCCGGCTTGCCGTTCAACGCCTCGATTGCCTGATTGGACATAACTATCACCTTGTAAAGGTAATTCCAAGTCTCCTTCAGGGGAGCCTCGCCCGGGTCCCAGGTATGGAGATGTAGCCGCTGCCATAGCCCTCCGTCGTACCAGTCGCCACTGCGGGTGGGAAGCAGAGCCTCGTCGCTGGTAATGGTATTCAGGTCATAGACCCCGCGGTAGGTTCCTGCAAGGCCCTGAGAGAATTCGGTGCCGCCAAACAGAGCATACAGCGGACCCAGAGTACTCAGGTAGAGTGTATTGTCATCCTTGACAATATCTTCTGCAGGCAGTTGAGAGGCCGGCTTCTCGTCCAGTATGGTACAGCCTGCAATCAGCAGTATTGAGATAAATGCAATCTTTTTCATGTCAGAACTGGATGCTTAATCCCGCGGTGTAAGAGCGGCATACAGGATAAGATATTTTGTCGTCGAGACCAAATGTAGAGTCTGCTACGTAAGAGTTTATCATCGGGGTAAGACCCGAATATGAAGTCAATGTTAACAGATTGTTGACCGACAGGGAGAACCTCACATTTTTGGCAATCCCACGGATGGGCATGTTCCAGCCGATCGTCACATAATCGACATTTAGATAGTCGCCCTTCTCAAGCCAGTAATCGGTGACCGTCTGGTCCACAATGTTCTTTTCGGGGGCATCTGCAAACACGTTGTAGTAAGGCAGCGAGCCCATATTCATGTAAGACAGGGCGGTTCCGTTGTAAATCTTGTGACCGAAGGCGCCGTTGACCTGCACCGACACATCCACAGACTTGTAACGGAAGCTGATATTGCTGCCCAACATAGCCTTAGGTGTAACCTGTCCGCAAATATGACGTTCCCCGTCTGTTTCATAGTAATACGTGCCGTCCTCCCTGAGTGCCAAACCCGTACAGTGCGGTAGATAGAATACACCAAGCGGTTGCCCTACCATCTGGAATACGACGTCATTGTCGCCACCGCCGTGGAATCCGGCACCATTCATCGATGCGATACCGGCCACGTCGGGTGCCTCCAGATACTGCCCCTGCCAATAGCCGCTCAGGGAGATGAGCCGGTTGCGCTGCAGCGAGAGGTTCATATTCACATTCAGCTGCATATCCTTCCGCCGTATCGGATTCAATCCGAGGCCGAACTCAAAGCCGCTGTTCGACATCCGGCCAAGATTGGCCATCAGGTGGTCATATGCAAACGGAGGGACGCTCACCTCATAGTTATAAAGCATATCGCGGGTGAGCGAATAATAATACGCCATCGTGAACACTATGCGGTTGTTGAGGAAAGCCGATTCCAAGCCGGCGTCAAAAGATGACCGAACCTCCCACTTCAGGTCAGGATTCGCATTTCTGACAAGTGTAAACGACACCTCAGGATTGCCGTTATAATTGACCTCAGACGACGGCTCAACCAGTTCCAGCGAGTTGTACGGACCAAGGGCGTCTTGATTGCCGGAAAGACCATAGCTGGTAGTCAGTTTCAAGTCGGAAAGCCACCACAGCTCCTTTAGGAAATCCTCGCGAATCGCATTCCATCTGGCCGACACCGACGGGAATAAGCCCCATCGGTGGTTAGGCCCGAATTTGGAAGAGGCGTCGGCCCTGAGGCTTGCAGTCATAGCATATTTATCCTCAAAAGAATAACCTGCTCCGGCCATGAACGACAGCATTCGGGACTGATAAGTGAAAGAGGCCGTACCTTCCCAGGGGCGCACAGATCCTGCCTGAATAGCCGACAATCCAAAAGCATTTGTCTTGAATCCGGTTGTAGTGGTGAAAAACCCATTTACATTATTCTGCTCCGCCTCGGAGAGCAGCGTCAAGTCTATCTTGTGAGAGCCCAGGCTACGGCTATATTCAAGCGCCATCGAGCCGTGGAGAAGCCCTGTTTTGGTACTGCTCCGGTAGGCCTCGCCACCTGACCAGACTATGGTAGGGAAAAAATGGCTGTCATCGTCAAAATTGTGTGAGAAAGAGCCGAAGGCAGTCAGTTTAAGATTCTGCGTAAAATTAGCGACAAGCTGGAGATGGGTATTGAAATGGGCCGCCTCAGTGTCGGAAGTCTTATTGAGCAGTGAAACCGGATTGTTGATCTGGCTGGCAGCGGGAATCTGTCTGTAACTGCCGTCGGGTTCAGCCCCGGCCCGGAAGGTAGGGTTGAAAGCAGCCGAGGAGTAGAACAAATGCTGCATGTCGTGCAGGTTATGGTTCCTCTGCAGAGAGCCAAAGACACCCAGGTCAAAGGACAACTTACCATTCAATGCAGTCTGGCCCACGTCCAGCTTGACGTTATAATTGGATAACCCGTGAGTTTTAACCGCATGCCTTAGATCCAGCAAACCGACAGAAGCCCTGTAATGGCTTGCCTCGCCTCCCCCTCCGAACGACACGTGATGGTTCTGCACCATTCCCGTGCGCAATATCGATGAGACCATGTCAGAATCGAAACCGTTATCGTCAAAGAGATATCCGCGCAGATTGTTTTCCCGCCTGAAGCCGGCAGCGTCAAGCATCTTCAGGTTCTTGCAGGCACTTATCCAGCCGGCGGTACCGTCGTATGAAACGCGGAATGCCCCTCCGCGACCCTTGACTGTGATTACCCGGATCACACCGGATGCACCCCTGGAACCATAGCGGGCGGTTTCCGACGCATCCTTCAGGACTTCAAAACTGTCTATATCTCCAGGGTAAAGGGTCTCCAGGGTGTGGATGTCGGCAGTGACGCCGTCAATGATAATCAGAGGGTCGTTGCCGCCGGTCAAAGAGGTAGTACCACGTACACGTACGGCAGAGAGCATCGCCGCCTGATTGGCACCGGAGATAGTCACTCCGGCAGTCTGGCCGTTGAGTGCCTCCAGGCCGGTGGTCACAAGACCCTTGTTCATCTTATCTTTGGTTACGGTATGCGACACCGGGAGCACAATCGCAGTCGAATCCGTTTCCTGTGCAGAGAGCCCGGACGGCAAAACAATTACCGCCAGGGATACCAGAGTGTTCAGAATGATTTTTCGCATAGTCGCGCAGTTACGGTTATCCATACAAATATAACTAAAGATAATGCAAAAAAGAAAGGGGCGGGAATCGCCAAGAATCCCGCCCCTTCTATGTTAAACTACACCCGGCTAGTACCCGAATATCTCCTCGCTTGTGAGGAACTTGATGGGGCCTAAAGTACGGAGGAAATCTATGTCGATGTCGTTCTGGTCACCGAGGATACCGTAAGAGTACTTGCGGTCTTTAACCCACTCCTGCTGGTATGCCACAACATCATCGATGGTCATATCCTGAACTTTCTCAAAGAGTTCGCGGTCCATAGGCTCGTCGAGGCCCATATCGCGGCAGTTCACATATTCGCGGATCACATCAATGCCGGTGGTACGCTCTGTGCGCAGACGGGTGATGATGGCATCCTTGGCAATTGCAAATGCATTCTCGCTGACAGGCATGTTGTTGATTATCTCGGCGAATGCCTCCACAGCCTGCTGCAGTTTGTCGTTCTGGGTGGCAATAAAAGCACCGTAGAGATACTTGCCGTCGCTAAAGTGAGGATTCTGCATAGTAGCCTGTGCAGAATATGCAAGACCGCGGGCCTCGCGCATCTCCTGGAATACCACAGCGTTCATGTTGCCGCCAAAGTACTCGTTGTAGAGGGTACGTGCAGGGTTGCTCTCGCGGTCAAACTTGCGGCCATCAACAGATATCTGATAATAGTAGAGCTGACGGGCGTCATACTGTGCAAAGAATACCTTGCTTTCGTCGGCAGTGATAAAGTCATCAAAATGTTTTACCAGCGGCTCGGGATTCTCGGCGATTGAGTGGTTTGCAGCGATGCAAGCTTTCACGTCTGCCTCCTTATCGGGGCCGTAATAGTAAATCTCGTGCTGCTTGGTCACCAGGTCGCGGATAGCTCCCAGAATCTGCTCGGATGTAACTGCAAATGCCTCCTCGTTGGTAAGGGTTATCTTTTTGATTTTTTCGGGACCTACGGCGATATAAGAAACCAACGCCTGGAAGTTGGCGCGCTGATTCATTTTTCTGTTCTGACGGGCCTTGAGTATGTCATACTTGGCGTTCAAGAGGATATCCTCATCGGGTTTGGCATTAGCAATCAGGTTCTCTACAAGGGAAATGGCCTCGCCCATATTCTCCTTGAGACCGGTGACTGAGATTGTAAAGATATTGTCACCGCACATAAAGTTATAATCGCATGCGAGCGAGTACATCTTGCGTGCGATATCCTGGGCGCTCATAGTATCGGTGCCGAGATAATTCAGGTAGTCACCCACATAAGAGAGAACAGGGTTGTCGTTTGCGCCGCAGTTATATACAAACTGTACGGTAAAGATGTCGTTCTGTGTATTCTCCTTGTAAATCATATCCACATTAGCAGCCACATTGCTGATGGAGAGATCCTTGGAGAAGTCCAGGAACACGGGCTCGATGGGCTTGGGGACGTTGGCGACGATCTCCTTGAGGAAATCGCTGGAAGCATCGCGGTTCATGAAGATCGGGGTGATGGCAGGGGCAGAAATCTTCTGCACGTTGGGATCCTCACCCACCCGCTTGTAAATCACAGCGTAATTGTTCTGGCCGAGGTACTCTTTGGCAAAGTTCACCACATCCTCCCTGGTCACCTTCTCAATTTCTGAGAAGCTACGGACAACATCTTTCCAGGCTATGCCGTAACCAAAAGTATAAGCGTACTGCAAAGCTCGGTTCTGATTATCGGTGAACTCGCTCTGCTGCTGCAGGCGGGCGTTGTTGATGCAGGAGGTGACATCCTCTTCAGTAAACTCGCCGTTGCAGAGCTTGGCGACTTCTACAAGGATAATGTCGCGAACCTCCTCCAGAGTCTGACCCTCCTTAGGACGTCCCATTGCCATCATACAATCATAGTCGGGCTGCATGTTTGCATAGGCATAAACGCCGAGAGCCTTCTGCTGCTGATTGACGTCAAGGTCAATGAGACCGGCCGTACCGTTGAACAGGACGGAAGATGCAATCTCGGCAACCGGATTGATTTCTGGGGTCTTGGCAACGCCGGGAAGCCTCCACGCCATAGTGATGCTCTCTGCCTCAAGGCCAAGCACCTCTTTCACTACAGGCTCGGTGATTTCCGCTTCGGGCTCAAACTTGAGTTCGGGAACCTCTTTGGGCTGCATTCCGCCAAAGTACTTTTCAACAATCTTCACAAAGTTGTCGGGATCAAAATCTCCGCTCACGCAGATAGCCATGTTGTTAGGCACATAGTAAGTGTCGTGATACTGCTGAACAAGCTTTATAGAGGGATTCTTGAGGTGCTCCTGGGTACCGAGAACAGTCTGGGTGCCATAGGGATGATGAGGAAACAGGGCTGCGTCAAGAGCCTCATTTACCTTGCGGTTGTCCTGAGTCAGCGACATGTTCTTCTCCTCATAGATGGTCTCAAGCTCTGTGTGGAAGCCGCGGATAACGGAATTCTCAAAGCGGTCGGCCTGGATGCGTGCCCAGTTCTCTATCTGGTTAGAAGGGATATCCTCCACATAGCATGTCATATCCTGAGAGGTGAAAGCGTTGGTGCCCGATGCACCGATGGCAGACATCAGTTTGTCATACTCATTGGGGATGGCAAGCTTGGATGCTTCGTAGCTGATGGAGTCTATCTTATGGTAGATTGCTGCGCGTTCAGCCTCATCTGTGGTAACGCGGTAAATCTCAAAGAGGTCTGCAATCTCGTCCAACATAGGCTTCTCAGCCTCATAGTCGCTGGTACCGAATTGCTTGGTACCCTTGAACATAAGGTGCTCAAAATAGTGCGCCATACCAGTGGTTATGGCAGGGTCATTCTTGCCGCCGACACGAACACAGATAGCGGTTTGCAGGCGGGGCTCATCCTTGTTGACGGTCATATACACCTTGAGGCCGTTGTCAAGGGTATAAATCTTTGTCTTAAGTGGATCTCCCTCGTAGGTTTCATACTTGTTGCAAGAAACCAGCGCGAGAAGGACCATTACGAATAATAGGCTGATTCTTTTCATTTTATAGATGGTTTGTGTATTTTATGGCACAAATATATATAAATTTAGTACCTTAGCCGCGTTTTTGAGAAACTTCTGAACACGAATTATTTATGCCTGTAATTTCTAAACGCGGCGATTTGATGCCGGCATCCCCTATCCGACGCCTGGCACCACTTGCAGACGCTGCAAAAGCCCGCGGCATCCACGTCTATCACCTCAACATCGGACAGCCGGACCTCCCGACGCCCCAGGTTGCCATAGACGCCATCCGCAACATCGACCGCACCATATTGGAATACAGCCCCAGCCAGGGTTACCGCAGCTACCGCGAGAAGCTGGTCGGCTATTACAAGAAATTCAACATCGACGTCACTGCCGATGATATAATAATCACCACCGGAGGCAGCGAGGCCGTGCTTTTCGCCTTCCTGGGCTGCCTGAACCCCGGCGACGAGATTATTGTTCCTGAGCCGGCGTACGCCAACTACATGGCTTTCGCCATCTCAGCCGGAGCCATTATCCGCACCGTGACCACAACCATAGAAGAGGGCTTCTGCCTCCCCAAGGTTGACAAGTTTGAAGAGCTGATCAACGAGCGGACAAAGGCGATTCTGATTTGCAACCCCAACAACCCGACGGGCTACCTCTATACCAGGAAGGAGATGGAGCAGATCCGCCAGCTGGTCAAGAAATACGACCTCTACCTGTTCAGTGACGAGGTCTATCGCGAATTCGTATATGCCGGCACTCCTTATATCAGCGCCTGCCATCTTCAGGGCATAGAGCAGAATGTAGTGCTCATTGATTCCGTGTCAAAGCGCTATTCTGAGTGCGGTATCCGCATCGGCGCCCTTATCACAAAAAACAAAGAGCTCCGCAAGACTGTGATGAAGTTCTGCCAGGCGCGCCTGAGTCCGCCGCTGGTAGGCCAGATTGCTGCAGAAGCATCGCTGGAAGCTCCGGAAGATTATACCGCAGAGGTCTATGAGGAGTACCTTGAGAGGCGCAAATGCCTTATCGACGGTCTCAACAAGATTCCAGGCGTATACTCCCCTATCCCGATGGGTGCATTCTACACCGTGGCAAAACTCCCCGTGGACGACAGCGACAAGTTCTGCCAGTGGTGCCTGGAGAGTTTCGAATACGAAGGTGCAACGGTGATGATGGCTCCCGCGAGCGGTTTCTACACCACAGAAGGGGTCGGCCGCAACGAAGTCCGCCTGGCCTACGTCCTCAAGATAGAGGACCTCAAAAAAGCTCTTGTCGTGCTTCAAAAGGCCCTGGAGGCATATCCCGGCAGGGTAGATTAATGCTCAGCGGCAAAACCATAATTCTCGGCATCGAATCCAGCTGCGACGACACCTCGGCCGCAGTGCTCAGTGACGGCGTGCTGCTGTCCAACGTCATGGCCTCGCAGGAGGTACACCGCAAATACGGCGGCGTAATCCCGGAGCTGGCCTCCCGCGCTCACCAGCAGAATATCCTGCCTGTGGTACAGCAGGCTCTGGAACAGTCTGGAGTGGCCCTTGATGCCGTAGATGCCATTGCCTACACCCGCGGTCCCGGCCTTCTGGGCAGTCTCATCGTGGGCACATCTTTCGCCAAGGGGCTCGCTATCGCCTCCGGCAAACCGATGATCGAGGTCAATCACCTGCAGGGGCACATCCTCTCCCACTTCATCAAGGTGCCAGGCCGCGAAGTGGACCATCCTCAATTCCCGTTTCTGGCTCTGCTTGTCTCCGGAGGACATACACAGATAGTCCGTGTGGATGACTACCTCGACTTCACCGTACTGGGCCAGACCATAGACGATGCCGTGGGAGAAGCGTTTGACAAATGCGCCAAGATGCTGGACCTTGGCTATCCCGGCGGACCCGTAATCGACCGCCTTGCCAAAGAGGGCAACCCCAAACGGTTCCGCTTTGCCAAGCCAAATATTGAGGGGTTAAATTACAGTTTCAGCGGCATTAAAACATCTTTGTTATACTATCTCCGAGATGCTCTCAAGGAGGATCCGGATTTCATAGAGAAGAACAAGAACGATATCTGCGCCAGCTTCCAGAAAGACCTTATCGACATTCTGATAAAGAAGCTTATCCGCGCCACAGAGATCACCGGAATCAGGCAGATCGTTGCGGGTGGCGGAGTGGCCGCCAACAGCGCCCTTCGCGGCACCATCACATCAGAAGGCGAACGGCGCGGCTGGAAGACCTTCCTCCCCGAGCTCCGCTTCACCACCGACAATGCCGCAATGATTGCCATCGTCGGATATTACAAATACCAGAAAGGGATCTTCTGCCCCCTTGACGCCGCTCCCATCTCACGCGCAGCCGACTACAATCTATGAAGATTTTCGAGGTAGCATACCCCTTGAACCATAAACCGACCGGAGAAGAACTGCTTTCTGCAGCCGCTCATGCCTGTGGTGTACCGGCCAGAAAGATAAAGCAATGCGACATTGTCCGCCGTTCACTGGATGCCCGCGGGCAACTGGTTTACCGCTATCAGATAAAAGCCCTCGTGGAGGGTGAAGAACCTGTCAGGGGATATCGTTTCGATTATAAGAATGTAGCTTCTTCACGGCCTGCCATCATCATAGGCGGCGGCCCTGCGGGAATGTTCGCAGCCCTCAAACTGCTTGAACGAGGCCTCAAGCCGGTAATTCTGGAGCGAGGCAAAGATGTCCACAGCCGCAAACGCGACATTGCAGCCATCAGCCAGAAACAGACGGTCAATCCCGAGTCGAACTATTGCTTCGGCGAAGGCGGCGCCGGTACATTCTCAGACGGCAAGCTATACACCCGCAGCAACAAGCGCGGCGACGTGTACGAAGTACTGCACCAGATGGCAGCCTTCGGAGCGCCGGAGAGCATACTGATAGAGGCACGCCCACATATCGGCAGTGATATTCTACCTCGCATGGTCGAGGGGATCCGCGAATGTATCGTTTCTCACGGTGGCGAATATCACTTTGAGGCGCATGTTGTTGACATCAAACCTATTTCAGGCAGAGACGAGCGTTGGGAGGTGGTTTGCGACGGCGGACTCACGTTCAAAACCCGCGATGTAATACTTGCCACGGGCCACTCAGCCCGCGACATATACAAACTCTTCGACAGCAAAGGCTGGGCTCTCGAAGCCAAGGACTTCGCCCTCGGCGTGAGGGCCGAGCACCCGCAGAGCCTGATAAATCACATCCAGTATCACGGACGCTGGCAACCCGGCATACCCGCCGCGGAGTATTATCTCGCTGAGCAGGTGGACGGCCGGGGCGTCTTCTCTTTCTGTATGTGCCCCGGCGGCATACTTGTCCCCTCCACCACCGAGAATGGTTCTCTGGTGCTCAACGGTATGTCCAACTCCCAGAGGAACGGTGCCCTGGCAAATGCCGGAATCGTAGTTCAGGTATCTGCCGCCGATGTGCCGGAGTATGCAAGATACGGCACCTTCGCCCTTCTGGAATTCCAGCGCGAGCTGGAGCAGAAAATGTTCGCTTTCAGCAATTCCCTCCGCGCGCCGGCCCAGCGGATGGTCGATTTCTGCCGCGGCAGACAGTCGGCAAACCTGCCAAAGAGTTCCTATGCTGCCGGCACCACAGCCGCACCACTCACAGAAATCTTGCCGCCGTTCGTAGCCGAAAGCCTTGGCAAAGCATTCCCGATGTTTGACCGCAAAATGCACGGTTACTACACCAACGACGCGCTATTGCTCGCCTGCGAATCCCGCACATCATCGCCCGTGCGCATTCCCCGCGACCCGGCCACCCTCTTCCACCCGCAACTGCCCGGCCTCTACCCCTGCGGCGAAGGGGCAGGCTACGCCGGCGGCATAGTCTCCAGCGCCCTCGACGGCATCGCTACAGCGAATGTAATTGACTGATGATATCCTTCAAAAGAGCGTTGAAATCGACACGGTTGGAGCGCGGGGAATACCCCAGAATCACGACCACGAGATCTTCAGAAGGAATGATGTATATTTCCTGTCCGTCGTGGCCCTGACAAGAATATGTGTCAGCAGGGGCGTCCTTAAGTGAGGCGTTGCGGTTCAGCCAGAAATATGCTCCGTAGCCACCGTTGCTGTCAGAGGCCGGAGTCACTGTGTAATCCACCCACCCTTCGGGCAGAATTCGCTTCTCCCCCACACATCCGTCCTCAAGGAACATCTGACCAAAACGTGCGTAATCGCGGGCTGTGACATACAGATATGATGAGCCCACCGGTGTGCCGCTCATATCGGGCTCGAAATGGGGATTTGAAATGGCAAGCGGGGCAAACAGCCGCTCACGGATGTATGCCAGAAAAGATTCATCCGAAGAGAACTTGCCCCGCAGGTAGCGCATCACTATGTTGGTGCTGCCGCTGGAGTAATACCAATGTGAACCGGGCTCGTACTCAAGCGGCTTTTTCTGCGCGTACAGCCCCATATCCACTTCACGGTGAAGCATCAGGTTCACGTCGCTGCGGTTGCCGTAGTTCTCGTTCCACTCCAGACCGCTCTGCATCTGCATCAGGTTATTGAGGGTGATATCCCTGCGGCCGTCGCGCTTCCATTCGGGAATATCCATCGGGGCGTTGATGTCCAACATCCCGTCCTTGACCATGATTCCCACCAGCGCATTGGTAAAACTCTTGCCCATACTCCAGCTGAGAAGCTGAGTGCCAGCGGTGATGCCGTGTCCGTAATGCTCTGCCACGACGCCACCCTTGTGCAGCACCACGAAAGCAAACGGAGTACCCTTATATGACTGATTGTCTATCAATTCAGCGGCAATAGGCTCCAGCGCCGCAATCTCCGCAGAATCGCCAGCCGCCAGATAATCAGCATAACCCGGATCTGCCGGCAGGGGATACTCCTCCGAAAGGAACGCCTTCTTGGCTTTGTGCCGGCCACGGAGCAGCGTCACTCCGTAACCCTCGCGATATGCAGCCTTGGAAGAGGCCCACAAGAACCTGCTGATAACCGTCTTTTTCTCAAAGTCAACCTTATTTCTGGTGTATTTGATAAACGAGAAGTTGAGATCGAGCGCCTCCACATCGGCCTGTTGGCGACCCGACACAAACACTGCCGAGGCCAGATTCTTTGCAGCATAGCCCGTGATGATGGGCATCAACGTATTCAGATATATACATCCACCAATGATGGCCGCCGCCAGTAACGCCAATACGACGCGAAGTATTCTTTTTGCTTTCATAATGCCGAAGATAGGTATTATGAGGGCAAAAAGCAAAATCTGACAGGCGCAAAAAAAAGAGGGCAGCCTTTCGGCCACCCTCATTTTACGTCAGATTGATTTTACTTTACTTCTTGCAAGGTTTCACGAGGCCGCACCAGATGCCGGCAGCGCAGAGGGCACCGACGAAGGGGCCTACGATAAATATCCACAGCTGCTCGAGAGCGGCGCCACCCTGGAACACTGCAGGAGCGATACTGCGGGCAGGGTTCACGGAAGTGCCGGTATAGTGGATTCCTACGAGGTGGATAAGAATCAGTGAAAGACCGATTGCCAGACCGGCAAAGTTGCCGGCGCCTTTCTCCGAGTCTGTAGTACCGAGCACAACCAATACGAAGATGCAAGTGAGCACAATCTCGGCGATGAGGCCTGTGGTTACACTGACACCTGCCTGGCAGGCATTAGCGCCGGTAGTTGTGCCAAGGGCAGCCTCAGGGCTGGTTGCAACGAGGGCATAGAGGATAGCGCTGCCGATAAACGCACCGATAACCTGGAAGAGCATATACATCAAGGCATCCTTTGCACCCATGCGGCCGGATACCCAGCAACCGAGGGTGATAGCGGGGTTGATGTGACATCCGCTGATACCTCCGATAGCATAAGCCATTGCGACTACAGCAAGACCGAACGCCGCTGCAGTACCGATTACAGATGCAGTGTCAGCACCACAATTCAGACTTACAGCTGCGCCGCAGCCGAGAAGAACGAGCACCATTGTGCCCACCATTTCTGCTAAATACTTTTTCATAATATCAGTTTATTTGTGTGTATAGCTTTTCCACCAATTTAAACAAATATAACAATAATATTGAAAAAGTGTATCTTCGCAACGTAATATAAGAGCTCTAATGAAGAAGAAACAACTGCTGCTCGGTGATGAAGCCATCGCACTTGGAGCAATCAATGCCGGAATTGTTGGCGCTTACGCCTACCCCGGTACCCCCTCGACAGAGATTACAGAATATATACAGAACAGCCCGGAGGCCAAGGCCAACAACGTCTTTTGCAAGTGGTGCGCAAATGAGAAAACCGCGATGGAGACGGCGCTCGGCGTCTCTTATGTGGGCCGTCGCGCCATAGTGTGCATGAAGCATGTAGGCATGAACGTCGCTGCCGACGGCTTTGTAAACGGAGCCATGGCCGGCCCCAACGGCGGAGTGATAGTGGTGGTTGCGGACGACCCCAGCATGCACTCTTCCCAGGGCGAGCAGGATACCCGTTTCTACGCCAAGTTTGCCTTTACACCTCTGCTCGAACCCTCCAATCAACAGGAGGCCTATGACATGATGGCCTACGGCTTTGAGCTTAGTGAGAAATACCGCATTCCGGTGCTGATGCGGGTAACCACACGCATGGCACACTCCCGCGCTGTCGTTGAATACGACGATACCATCCAGCCGCGCAAGCCGCTCTCCTACCCCGAGCCCTCCAACACATGGATCCTGCTGCCGGTAAACGCGCGCCAGGCATACCCTATCCTGCTTGACAAATATGCAAAACTGGAGCAACTTTCAGAGGAGACAGACCACAATGTATACTACGATGGTCCCGACCACAGCATGGGTATCATCGCCAGCGGCATCGCATACAACTACCTGCGTGAGAACGTTGGTGATGATTGCCCCTGGCCTATACTCAAGATAACCCAGTATCCACTTCCTAAAGCGAGGATCCGCGCCCTTGCCACTGAATGCAAGAAGATTATGGTGATGGAAGAGGGCCAGCCGTTCATAGAGGAACAGGTTGCAGGAATCCTCGATTCCGGCTGCGAGATAGTCGGCCGCCTGACAGGCGATCTGCCGCGCGTCGGTGAACTCAACCCCGACAGCGTCCGTGCAGCATTGAAACTGGCACCGCGCCTGGTCAATGCCCCCTCGCAAAACGTAGTGCCCCGCCCGCCGGCATTCTGCCAGGGTTGCGGCCACCGCGACCTGTTCGCCGCCCTCAACGAGGCGATGGAGCGCTGGGATAACCACCGCGTATTCAGCGATGTGGGTTGCTACACCCTCGGCTATCTGCCCCCGTTCAAATCTATATGTTCCTGCGTTGATATGGGCAGCGCCATAACCCTGGCAAAAGGAGCCGCAGATGCAGGCTATTATCCCGCTATCGGCGTAATCGGCGACTCTACCTTCGCACATTCCGGCATCACCGGCCTGCTGGATGTTGCCAACTGCAACTCCAACGTAGTGATAATCATCTCCGACAACGAAGCCACCGGGATGACCGGCGGACAGGAGGCAGCCGGCACCGGCAAGATAGACCAGATCTGCGTGGCGGTCGGCATTGACCCGGCACACGTACGCGTAGTGGTCCCGCTCCCCAAGAATATGGAACTGATCCGCCAGATGATAGACGAAGAGATTGCATATCAAGGCCCTTCTGTAATCATTTCCCGCCGCGAGTGCATGCAGACGGCAAAACGTCACGCCGCGCAACGCAAGGCTGCAACAGAATCCCAAAAGTAAAGCGCTATGAAAAAAGATATCATTTTAGCAGGAGTCGGCGGACAGGGCATCCTCTCAATTGCCGCCGTAATCGGTCACGCCGCAATCAAAGAGAATCTATATATCAAGCAGGCCGAGGTCCACGGAATGAGCCAGCGGGGCGGAGACGTACAGTCAAACTTGCGCCTGAGTTCAGAGCCAATTGCCTCCGATCTGATTGCACGCGGCTGTGCCGACGTCATTATATCCCTCGAACCGATGGAAGCGCTGCGCTACCTGCCGTTCCTCGCACCGGACGGCTGGATTGTGACCAACACCACCCCGTTCGTGAATATCCCGAATTATCCTGATCAGGAAGCAGTGATTGGCGAACTCAAGTCGCGCAAAAATGTAATTCTGCTGGATGTGGATGCCACCGCAAAGGCGGCCGGCAACCCCCGCGGCAGCAACATCGCCCTGCTGGGGGCATGCAGCGGCATCCTGGGCATCGAGCCCGACAAACTGGAAGCCGGCATCCGGGAGCTCTTTGCCCGCAAGGGGGAGACCATCGTAGAGGCCAACCTCGCCGCATTCCGCGCCGGCCAGGCAGCAGCAAACTGTTAGCCCATAGCAACGGAAAACCTTACTCCTTCTTCAGTTCTATTGCCGGATTCGTCCTCGCCGCCTTGAGCACCTGCCAGATAACGGAGGCAAAGGCAATGACTCCGGAAAGGAGTACAGCCACCACAAAGATACACCAATAGCCTTCCAGCCGGTAAATAAAGTCTTTCAGGTATTCCTGGGCCGCATAAACGGCGATCGGAATGCCGATGACGCAGGCAATCCCTACCAGCACCATGTATTCACGTATCGTTCTCCAAGCCTCGGTGTCCACAGTGCCGCCGAAGACCTTTCGCACTGCAATGTCGCGGCTCTTTTCTTCGGCGTAATAGGTACTCATGGCCACAAGCCCCAGAAGAGCGATGAGGATGGAAAGGAGCATAAAAATCTCCACCAGACGCATGTTGTTGCGGGCCGGTTTCCAGTC
>JAFXNQ010000036.1 GCA_017529425.1 Bacteroidales bacterium
ATTGCGTGGCAGGATTCGGGAGCGGGGATGATGCCCTCTGCCTTGGCAAAGATGAGACCCTTCTCGAAAGTCTCCAGCTGAGGGATATCTACAGCCTCTACGAAGCCGTCCTTAACCAGCTGGGTCACGATCATACCTGCACCGTGATAGCGCAGACCGCCGGCGTGGATGTTTGCAGGGCGGAAGTTGTGGCCCAGGGTGAACATCGGGATCAGCGGGGTGAAGCCGGCCTCGTCGCCAAAGTCATAGTGGAACACACCCTTGGTGAATTTAGGACAGCACATGGGCTCTGCCGCGATGAAGCGGGTCTCTTTGTGCTCGCCGGAGAAGGTGTGGCGCATAAACGGGAAGGCCAGGCCGCCAAAGTTGCTGCCGCCGCCAAAGCAACCTATCACAACGTCAGGATATTCGCCAGCCATCTTCATCTGCTTCTCTGCCTCAAGGCCGATGATGCTCTGGTGCAGTGTCACATGGTTCAGCACGAACCGAGGGAGTAGCGGCAGTTGGGGGTGTTCATCGCCAGCTCCACAGCCTCGCTGATGGCGGTACCCAGCGAACCCTGGTGGTTGGGATCCTTGGTGAGGATATCCTTGCCGGCGCGGGTACTCATAGATGGGGATGCGATAACCTGTGCTCCGTAGGTCTGCATGATGCTGCGGCGGTAAGGCTTCTGCTCGTACGAGATCTTTACCATATAGACGGCTGCCTCAAGGCCGAACACCTTTGCTGCATAGCTCAGCGCTGTGCCCCACTGGCCGGCGCCGGTCTCTGTGGTGACGTTGGTGATGCCCTCCTTCTTGCAGTAGTATGCCTGCGGCAGGGCGCTGTTGAGTTTGTGGCTGCCCACCGGGCTCACGCTCTCGTTCTTGAAATAGATGTGGCACTTGGTGCCGATAGCCTCTTCCAGGCCGTAGGCGCGAACCAGCGGGGTGGAGCGGTAAGATTTATAGAGGTCACGAACTTCCTCCGGAATGTCAATCCAGCGGTCGGTCTGGTTGAGCTCCTGCTCAGATGCCTCTCTTGTGAAGATGTGTGCGAGGTCGTCTACAGTGACGGGCTGCTTTGTGCCTGGGTGCAACATGGGCAGCGGCTTGTTGGGCATGTCTGCCTGGATGTTATACCATTGTCTGGGGATCTCTTCCTCCGGAAGGATAAATCGTTTTGTTGCCATAATAATTAAGTTTAAACGTTTATAAATGTTTTTTGTTGTTTTCTCAAAAAAAAAGGCCGGTCTTTCAGACCAGCCTTATATGTATAATTCCTATGTTTCTCTATTTAGTTTTGCACGGAAGGTGATGCACACACAGAAACACTCGGTTGCCAAAACCAAGCGCGCCAAAAGAAAAAGTTGTTGACCTGTGCGTTCATCATTTCGATTTCTGGGAGCAAAGGTTTGTAGAAAAAATTATAAATGCAAATATTTTCTGAAAAAAATTAAATCAACTGCATTCCGTGTGCCTTGCAGGCGTCTCTCATATCGTCTGGCCAGATGCTGCTTTGAATCTCGCCGATGTGCCCCTTGCGCAGCAGGAACATACACAGACGGCTCTGCCCTATACCTCCGCCGATGCTTTGCGGAAGGTCGCCGGCAAGCAGGCGGCGATGGAAATAAAGGTCGGCGCGATGTTGCTGGCCACTGATGGCGAGCTGGCGCTTCAGCGCCTCGGCATCCACGCGGATACCCATTGAAGATATCTCGAAAGCGCTCTCAAGGATAGGGTTCCAGAGAAGGATGTCGCCGTTCAGACCCTTGCGGCCCGCCTCTGTGGGGGTGCTCCAGTCATCATAGTCCGGTGCGCGGCCATCGTGGGGCTTTCCGTCTGAAAGGACTCCGCCGATGCCTATTACGAACACCGCACCGTATTTCTTGGTAATAGCGTTCTCCCGCTCTTTCGGAGAGAGGCCGGGGTAGAGGTCCAGAAGGTCCTGCGCGTGGATATAGGTTATTTTCTCAGGCAGGATGGGGGTGATTGCCGGGTACTTTTCGTACACCATATACTCGGTCTGCAGCAGCACGTTATAGATGCCGTCCACCTTGCTCTTCAGGTAGGCGAGGTTGCGCTCTTCGGGCGCCATCACCGCCTCCCAGTCCCACTGGTCCACATACAGCGAGTGAAGGTTATCCAACTCTTCATCGGGCCGGATCGCGTTCATATCGGTGTATATGCCGTAGTTGCGGGGAATCTTATAATCCGCCAGCGTCATCCTCTTCCACTTGGCGAGCGAGTGTACGATCTCGGCCTGAGTGTCGTTCATATCGCCGATTGCAAATCTTACCGGCCGCTCGATGCCGTTGAGGTCGTCATTGATGCCAAGGCCGCTCTTTACGAAAAGCGGCGCCGTGACGCGCCTCAGTCTCAGTTGTGAAGCCAGGCACTGCTGGAAGAAATCCTTAATGCTCTTGATGCCCTGCTCAGTCTGTTGCAGGCTCAGCATCGGCTTGTATCCCTGGGGAAGGAAAAGTTTACTCATACTCGTTTGCTTTGGCGCAAAGATAGAAAAAGATGTTAAACAACGCTCGGCAGGCTAATCATCATTCAGGAGATAGGGACGCAGCCGTTTTGTGCGCTCCAGGGACTGCTCGTCCTGCCACGCCTTGATAAGTTTGGGGTTGCCGGAGAGCAGAACGTCGGGCACTTTCCACCCTTTGAAATCGGCGGGGCGGGTGTAGACGGGAGGGGAGAGGAGGCCGTCCTGGAAGGAGTCGGAGAGGGCGCTGGTCTCGTCACCGATGGCACCGGGGATCAGCCGCACGGCGGCATCTACAATGATCGCGGCGGGAATCTCGCCTCCGCTCAGGACATAATCTCCAACTGAAATCTCGCGGGTAATAAGATGCTCGCGGATGCGATGGTCGATCCCCTTGTAGTGGCCGCAGAGTATGATGACGTTCTGCATGCAGGAGATCTCGTTGGCATCCCCCTGGTCAAGTATCTTGCCGTCCGGGGAGGTGTATATGACCTCGTCGTAGTCGCGTTCGCTTTTAAGATGATTGATAAGGTTGTACACCGGCTCAATCTTCATTACCATCCCGGCATCGCCGCCAAAAGCGTAGTCGTCTATCTGCTTGTAGTTGCCGCTGCCCCAGTCGTGCAGGTTGTGTACAAATATCTCCACCAGACCCTTGTCGCGGGCCCTTTTAACAATTGAGTGGTTCAGCGGGCTGTCCAGCAGTTCCGGTACGGCGGTAATGATGTCAAATCTCATATGCTCAATGCTTATGAATTGCAGACAAAAATATGAATAAAACCCCAGTTATTTAGAATTTTTGTATAAATTCGCCACTTAGTGTACACATAAAAACCAAACCAATGAGTGATGACCTTAACAAGATTGTTCCCGAGGATGTAAATCCCGTACAGGAGCAGTCGGCTGCCGCCGGAGAAGCGCCGGTTAATGACAAATTGAATGAAATTGCAGACAAGCTCAAAGTGGTGGCCGGCCAGGTCATCGACAAGGCTCAGGACGCGATTGATGATCTGAAAGACGCTGCACAGGACTTTGCAAAGGACGCGAAGGCTTTTGTGAATGATGTGAAGGAGCAGATAGCCGCTGTGGATGCAGCAGAAGAGGCAAAGCCCGCCTCGGATGAGGCACCTGCCGCAGAGGCAGTCCCCGCAGCCGAAGAAGAGCCTGAAGAAAAAGATATAGATTTCTCAGATAAGAGCCTGAAAGAGCTGGTGGACTCCCTCAAGGAGTACGTCGATTCTTCCGATATCCGCAAGCTCAACAAATACGCCGAGGTCATCAAGGCCTGCTTCTACAAGACCTTGAAGAAAGAGAAGGTATCTACCGGTTTTGACGATGTTGCAGAGGAGGCCGTCAAGGCATCTTTTGCAGACGCTCCGGCAGAGGAACCCGCGGTGGAGGCCGCAGCAGACGCACCTGCAGAGGAGGCTGCTACCAACCCGTTCGCAGAGATTGAGCGCGGCTTCAAGGACCTCTATGGCAAATACCGCATTATGCGCGCAGACTTTATGAACGAGCAGAACCGCAAGCGCGAAGAGAACTATGAGGCCAAGAGCAAAATTCTCCAGGAGCTCAAGTCTCTGGTTGAAGAACCAGGCGACCTGTCTGCTGCATACCCCCGTTTCCGCGAACTGCAGAACAGTTGGCGCGCTATCGGTGCAGTGCCTCCCGCTAAGGCTAAGGATTTGTACGACTCATATTATCACAATGTAGAGATATTCTACGACTTTGTGAAGATCAACAACGAGCTCCGCGAGATGGACTTCAAGAAGAATCTCGAGGCTAAGGAAGAGCTTTGCCAGAAGGCGGAGGAGCTGGCGGCAAGCGAGAACAGCGTACAGTCTTTCCGCGCCCTGCAAAAGTTGCACGAGGAGTGGAAAGAGCTCGGCCCGGTTGCCAAGGAGATGCGTGAAGAGATCTGGGGCCGCTTCAAAGCCGCTACCGCAGTGATCAATAAAAAATACCAGGCGTACTTTGAAGAGGCAAAGGAGAAGCAGGTTGCCAATCTCAAGGCAAAGACAGAGCTTTGCGAGAAGGCAGAAGCCATTGCAAATTCGGAGCTTAGCATGGGCAGCAACTGGTCTCAGCTTACTGCCCAGATGCAGGATCTGCAGAAGGAGTGGCGTACCATTGGTTTCGCAGTCAAGAAAGAGAATGACCGCATTTACGAGCGTTTCCGCGCTGCATGTGACAAGTTCTTCTCTGCAAAGAAGCAGTTCCATTCTGATTTCAAGGATCAGCTGGCCGCCAATCTGGCCAAGAAGGAGGAACTTTGCGAAAAGGCAGAGGCTTTGAAGGATAGTGAAGACTGGAAGAAGACCTCCGACATTCTCATCAACCTCCAGAAACAGTGGAAAGAGATTGGCCCGGTTCCCAAAAAGAAATCCGACCAGGTATGGGCCCGCTTCCGTGCCGCTTGCGACGCTTTCTTTGAGCGTAAGGACAAGCAGGGTGGCGGCAAGGGCGCCAATTTTGCGGAGAATCTCGCAGCCAAGAAGGATCTTATTGCAGCCATCAATGCCTATGAGTCCGCCGGCGACCACGATGCTGACCTGCAGGCTATGCGCGACTTCCAGGCAAAGTGGCGTGAAATAGGTTTCATCCCCTTCAAAGAGAAAGACAAGGTACAGAATGCATACCGTGAGGCCATCAATGCCAAGTTTGGCGACCTGGCAGCAGAAGAGCGTCCGATGCGCCGTGGCCGCGACCAGGAACGTCGCAGCACCGCTACCCGTCCTCTCACTGAGAAAGATCGCCTGATTCAGCAATATGTTAAACTTGAGCAGGACATAGCCACCTGGGAGAACAATATCGGCTTCTTTGAGAAATCCAAGAACGCAGAGGCGCTGATAGGCGATTTCCGCACCAAGATAGAGCAGGCGAAGAGTGATCTGGCCGCTTTGGAGGCAAAGATCAAGGAGATGAACAAGGCAGAGGAATCGGAGAACTAAACAGATGAACAAAAATACCCTAATTGGATTTGCGCTGATCGGCGTAGTGTTGCTGCTGTTCAGCTGGTACAATACAAAACAGTTCGAGAAACAGAAAAGGGCCCAGTTTGTGGCCGATTCTATTGCGAGGGTAGAGGCTCTGGCAGAATATGAGGCCGACTCCCTGGCCGAGTTGAATACCCAGTGGATGGCCGACACCACCGGCGAGGCATACCACGCTTCTGAAGAGACTCTGTATAAGACACAGAGCCTTAACGAAATGGCTTTCACCGGCGAGGAGGAGGTAGTTTACCTCGAGAACGAGAATGTCCGTATAGGCATCACTACCCACGGTGGCCAGATAGACGAGGTCCTGATCAAGAAGTATTTCAAATACGACAGCACCGCCCTTTACCTGATGCCAAAGGGCTATAGCAAGTTTGACGTTGAACTCGATGCCGGGCAGTATATCAACACCTCCGACTTCAATTATCGCATTGTGTCCAAGTCCGACGACAGCGTCACAATGCGCCTCTACGTAGATGATGATTCTTACATAGAGCACATCTACACCTTGATGGGCGACAGTTACGATGTCGGTTTTGACATGCGTTTCGTGGCAATGGACAGCATCATTCCACGTTCGTCATCGCAGTGCAAGTTGTCGTGGACCATGGATATGCCGCGCCTGGAGAAGGGCTATACCAACGAGAAAAACTACTCATCCGTGGCATTCCGTTACAGCGGTTCCGACAAGATCAAGCAGATACAGTTGCGTAAGGACTCCGGTCGCGAGTCTCTTGCCGGCAGTGTATCGTGGGTGGCATACAAGCAGCAGTTCTTCTCTGCTATTCTGTATGCCATCGATGGTATTTCCGGCGGTGATGTGGCGGTTAAGGCATATCCGGAGAGTGATCCCGCGGAGCGTCTTTTTGCAGCCGGGGCACAACTCTCGGTTGATTATGGCGCCAAAGGGCCCGAATTCACCCGCAGCTTTGAGTTTAACTTCACCCCCAACCACTTCCCGCTGCTAAAGGGGTACGACCGCAAGTACGACAAACTTCTTCCGTTGGGCGGCTGGCTCTCGGGTTCTATATGTAAATACGTCATCATCCCGGTATTCAACTGGCTGAGCAAGTATTTCAGCAGCTACGGACTCATTATCCTGCTGCTCACCATCCTTATCAAGCTGGTCATCTCGCCCTTCACCATCAAGAGTTACGAGTCTACCGCCAAGATGAAGGTGCTGCAGCCGGAGATCCAGAAGATCAACGAGAAGTATCCGAAGGAAGCCGATGCAATGAAGAAGCAGCAGGCCACGATGGACCTCTACAAGAAGAGCGGAGTAAGTATGTTTGGCGGGTGCCTGCCCGTGTTGCTGCAGTTCCCGATACTGTACGCGATGTTCCGCTTCTTCCCCAGCAGCTTTGAGCTCCGTCAGCAGAGTTTCCTCTGGGCAAAGGATCTCTCTACCTACGACTCTATCCTCAACTTCGGGTTCAATATCCCGATGTACGGCAACCACATATCGCTGTTCGCCCTGCTGATGGGTGTTTCCATGTTCGTGTATGGCAAGATGACAGCCAGCTCCACGGCTGCACAGAACCAGCAGATGCCTGGCATGCAGTTTATGACGGTATGGATGATGCCTATCTTCATGGTGTTAGTCTGCAACAATTTCTCCGCAGGTCTTAACTATTACTATTTCCTCTCCAACCTTATCACTATCGGGCAGAACTTTGTTATCCGCAAGTGGTTTGTGAGTGAGGAGAAACTTAAGGCTCAGATTGCCCGTAAGACTGCGGAGGCCAAGGCTCCAAAGAAATCCAAGTTTGCTCAACGTCTGGAGGAGGCTTATAAGATGCAGCAACAGCAGCAAAAGCGCAAATAATGGGCGTCGCCGAGAATCTGTTGGCACTACTGCCGGAAATACCGTCATCAGTCTCGCTGGTGGCGGTTTCCAAGTTTAAGCCGGTGGAGGATATCCTGGCGGCATATTCTGTGGGACAGCGGAGGTTTGGGGAGAACCGTCCGCTGGAGATGGAGGCTAAGGCCAAGGCGCTCCCTGCCGACATCGAGTGGCACTTTATCGGCCATCTGCAGACCAATAAGATCAAGAATGTGATTCCGTATGTCGCCCTGATAGAATCGGTGGATTCTGAGCATCTGCTCTCGGCGATTGACCGTGCGGCGGGAGTTGCCGGCAGGGTGGTGGATTGCCTGCTGGAGGTTCACGTGGCGGCTGAGGAGAGCAAGACGGGCTTCTCGCCAGACGAGGCCGTTGAGGTCGCAGCGCATGCCGCCGACTATCCCAATGTGCGCATCCGGGGAGTCATGGCCATGGCCACGAATACCAGCGATGAGGCGCGCGTCCGTGCCGACTTCTGTGCCGCGCACGATGTGCTGCTCCGCACAGGTCTTTCAGAACTCTCCATGGGGATGAGCGGCGACTGGCGCATCGCCGTCGAAGAAGGCGCCACCATCATCCGCATCGGCAGCGCTATCTTTGGTGCGAGATAAATATTTCTCGGAATCTCTTGACAAACGTGTTTTTGATGTATTAACTTTGCGCTGTGATTCTATCACAATGTTATTGACATAAAGAACAGACATCTATCCTCGAAATGGGTGTCTGTTTTATTTGAAATATGCCCTTAACCGAGGGGAGGTATTGTAATGAATCCTCGATAGATCTCTCAAGTCGTCAATAACATTTTTAATATGAGATCTTATACGAAGATTATTGTCATCTCCATTGGAGTGGAGGTTGTGTGATTTGTGAAGGTAAGGGCGTATGTACGTACCCGCTTTGGCAAACCCGAGAAAGTTCAGAGTCACTATCGAAAGCATTCGAGGTACTTAAGGTAGGTTAGGCTCGATTGATGTACCGCAAGGTGCGCTTCCCTCTATCCCCTCGGTTTTTTATAAATCTACGATTAGTTCCAGCCAGCGGGCATCCTCGGTGTCGAATGCGGCGAGGCGGTCGCTGTCGATGTCCAGGACGGCGGTGATGCGGCGGGTGGGGGCGGAGCCGTTGCCCGGGCCGGAGTCGCTGTCTTTTGCGAATACAGGCACGACAATTTCGCTGCGGGAGGCGCTGCTGCAGGCGATGTGGCCGGAGAACTGCTCCACATCCGGAACGACGATGGTGCGTCCTTCTTTCCATGCGGTGCCGCACACGCCGCGGCCATAGGCTATCCGAAGGCAGGCTGGCGGGCCCTGGAACGGGCCGAGTACCAATTGATCATTATAGACCCGGTAGAATCCAGTCCAGAAGAAATGCATCCCTTCGTGGATAATGGCGGCGGTTTCTGCCATCCGGGCAATCGGGTAGGTCTCTTCTGCAAGGTATAGGCGCACCTTTTCGAACACTTTCAAGTATGAAAAAGTTTTCAGTGACAGGTGACAGTAGCCGCCAGGGTTCTTGTCAAGATAGTCCTGATGATACTCTTCCGCACCGTAGAAGCACTGCAGCGGCAGCAATTCCGTGACAGGGTCGGCGCCAAGGCGGTCGGCCTCCGCGGCAAAGGCGGCTTGCAGGACGGGCAGGTCATCTTCAGCGGAATAATAAACCCCTGTACGGTAGCGCGTGCCGCAATCCTCGCCCTGTTTGTTCAGCGACAGCGGATCGATAATCATGAAGAACAGACGGCAAAGCAAAGTCAGAGAAACAGCCTCCGGGTTGTATTCCACCCGCACCGTCTCGGCAAAGCCGGTGTCGTCTTTATAAACCTGTTCGTAGGTGGGATTGGCAAAGTGTCCGTTGGCGTAACCGGGCGTGGTGGAGGTCACCCCTGTAACCCCCTTGAAAAAATGCTCAACTCCCCAGAAGCACCCGCCTGCGAAATATATCTGTTTACTCTCCATATTAAAGCCGTGTATACGCAAAAGTAGCGAATAAAATGATTACTTTTGTAAGATATGCGAAAGATGATGATATTGTTGTCGCTATGTCTTGGCCTGCAGCTCTACGGGCAGGATACACTGGCCGTACGCGGGTCACTGGCCGACACTCTCACCATCAACAGTGCCACGGTAACGGGGCAGACACAGGTTAACAGGATAGAGGGCGGAGCCTATGCCGCCAGCGCCGTGAGCATCCGTCAGCAGGCCGCCTCGCTGCAGACCATCTCGCAGGCGATAGAGTATTCCCCGGGCATCCGTCTTCGCAGCCAGGGGGGGCTTGGCAGCGACTTTGACCTCTCGCTGAACGGTCTCTCCGGCGGCTCCGTGCGTTACTTCATAGACGGCGTGGCGCTTGACTCCAAGGGCTCCGGCATCACCTTGGCGAACCTGCCGGTGAGCATCATAGACAGGGTGGAGATTTACAAGGGTGTGGTTCCCGCCACCCTTGGCACCGACGCACTGGGCGGCGCAATCAACATAGTGACCAACCGCCGCAGCCGCAACTATCTGGATGTCTCATACGGTCTCGGCTCGTTCCATACCCACACGTTTGACTTCAGTGCGCAGTACCGCCTGCCGCGCTCCGGCATCATCATAAAGCCTGTGGTAAACGCTTATTACTCAAAGAACGATTATACGATGCGCGGCGTCAAGGTGCGCAACGAAGACCATACCGCTTTCGTTTACAGGGATTTGCCCCGTTTTCACGACGGCTATCTCTCCCTTTTCGCGCTGCTGGAGGCGGGAGTGACCGACCGTAGCTGGGTCGACGATTTCTTTGTGTCGGCGTCGTATTCCCGCACAGAAAAGGAGATACAGACCGGCGCCACTCAGAGCCATGTGGTGGGTATGGCTCAGCGCAGCTCACGGGCACTGAATCTGTCTGCACGATATTCCAAGAGCGACTTTCTGGCGCAGGGACTTAACCTGAAGGCATCCCTCTCACACACCCGCGACCATTCGCAGACCATAGACACTACCTTCCGTCAGTATTACTGGGACGGAACCTATATCGACGGCGCTTACAACGAGATCCGCGGGCGGGCCAAGACGCTGCGCAATTATCTGCGGCCGCTCACCATAGGGCGGGCTACGCTGGATTATGCAGTGGCGGCTGGCCACACCCTGACGCTGAACTATATGTACAACCGAGTCGGCAACCGCCAGTGGGATGATTACGACAAGACATACGTCCCCACGGAGGATGCGATGCCAAAGCATATTGCCGGCCTCAATTATGAGCAGAACCTGCTGCAGGGTCGTCTGGAGAACGTATTCTTTGTGAAGGACTATGTGAATGCGCTGCAGGTAGGGCAGAGCGAGATGGCTTCCCAGACCGGTTCTGACAAAGTGCCGGATCGCAGCGTGAAGAATTTCTTCGGCTACGGCCTGGGCAGCCGCTACAGGTTTGCCGAGCCTCTGTCGCTGAAGGCCTCCTACGAGCACAGTGTGCGTCTCCCCGTCTCGCGTGAGATGCTGGGCAACGGCACTACCGTGTATCCCAACCTGACCCTGCTGCCGGAGATTGGCGACAACGTGAATCTGGGCGCGTTCGGTACTTTTGATTTGGGCGGCGGGCACCTGATTTCATACAGTGCGAACGGTTTCTTAAGGCTGGTAGACAACTATATACAGGCTACAGTGATGGAGACCGAAGGTATGATGCAGTATGTGAACGTGGCGGCCGTGCACATAAAGGGGGTAGAGGGGGAGATACAGTACAACTGGCAGGGGAGGCTGCAGCTGATTGCCAATGCCAGCTACGATGACTGCCGCGACATGCGGCAATACACCCAGTCGGGCACCCCGTCGATAACCTACCGCAACCGTACCCCCAATCGGCCTTGGGCGTACTGCAATGTAGCCGCCGGATACACTTTCCACAACGTCGGCCTGAAGGACAGCCGGCTGCGTCTGGGGTGCGACTACCACTGGGTCCACTGGTTCTACGTGACCTGGGCAGCCTACGGCTCCGCCTCGGGCAAACCCACTGTCCCCACTCAGCACATAATCAACGCCTCACTGCTCTATAGCTGGGGCGCGGGCCGCTACAATGTATCACTGGAGTGCACAAACCTGGCAGACCGTCTCGCCTACGACAATTATATGCTCCAGAAGCCCGGACGGGCATTTTTCCTCAAATTCAATTACTATCTTTGTAATAGATGAAACCGCAGCTTCTCATAGCAGCCCCCTCCTCCGGCAGTGGCAAGACCACCTTTACGATGGGACTTCTGCGGACGCTCGGCCGCAGGAGGCTGACGGTTCAGCCGTTCAAGTGCGGTCCCGACTATATCGATACCAAGTTCCATTCTGTTGCATCGGGTGAGGAGTCTGTAAACCTTGATACATGGTTCTCTTCCAATTCACATATCCGTGACCTCTACGCCCGCTACGGCGCAACCGCCGCCGTCTGCATTGTGGAGGGGGCGATGGGTCTCTTTGACGGCTACGACCGCAGCCGTGGAAGCGCGGCAGAGATAGCCGGGCTGCTGGATATTCCTGTGGTGCTGGTGGTAGGGGCTAAGAGTACCGCATATAGTGTCGCTGCGCTGCTGCACGGGATGAAAAGTTTTGATCCCACACTGAGGATAGCAGGGGTGATATTCAACCGGGTGGCATCAGACAGACACAAACTGCTTCTGGCACAGGCGGCGGAAGATGCTGGGATACGCTGCTTTGGTTTCCTCCCCCGCGAAGAGGGTCTTGAAGTCCCCTCGCGGCACTTGGGGCTGACCCTCGCTGCGGAACGGCAGATGGAGGCGTGGATAGCGCGCGCCGCACAGATAGTGGAGCAGAATGTCGATATCGATGCTCTGCTGGCGGCCTGCAACGCAGAATTCCCGCAGCCGGAACACTCTGAGCCATCCACAAAAGGGGTGATGAGGATTGCGGTGGCACGCGATGCCGCCTTCAACTTTATCTACCGGGAGAATATCGCCAGGCTGGAACAGCTTGGCAGAGTAACTTTCTTTAGCCCTTTGGCGGGCGATAAACTGCCCGAAACGGAGCTGTTGTATCTCCCCGGAGGCTATCCGGAGCTGTTCGCAGAGCAGCTGGCGGCTGGCGAGGCGCTGAAAGAGCAGATAAAGGTCTATGCAGAAAAAGGTGGCCGAATTCTCGCGGAATGTGGCGGAATGATTTACCTTACTGAGGCGATAACCGGCATCCCCGGCGGTCCGTACGCTATGTGCGGCGTGCTGCCGCTTGAGACCACAATGGAAGGGGCGCGTCTGCATCTGGGCTACAGAACTGTCCGGTTACAAAATGGCCCTGAGTTCCGCGGCCACGAATTTCACTATTCTCGAATTACGAATCCTGCAGCAATCTCTTCTGCCGCAGTTCAATACGATGCCCGTGGCGAACAAGTGACAACGCCTCTCTACCGATACAAGAATACGATTGCAGGCTACACCCACCTCTACTGGGGCGAAACCGACATAATGGAACTTTGGAAATGAAACGGTATCTCATAATACTGCTGATGCTATTCCTTCTGGCCTCCTGCAAGAACGCCGGCCGCAAACGTGTTGCCGTCCCGCTGCCGGAGACAATTGCAGGTGCAGTCCAGACAAAGTATGCTCAGGGATTCACGGTGCGCTACATAGACGGAGGCTGCCTGGTGGATATCACCGACCCGCAGCGAGAGGGCAAGGAGCTCTTCCGCTACATGCTGGTGGAGCGCGGCACCAAACCTAAAACCGTTCCGGAAGGCTACATTATAATAGAGGTCCCGGTCAGCAGGATTGTGTGCATGACCAACCTGCAGCTCTCCAACTTCATCTGTATGGATGAGCTGGACAAGGTGTGCGGTATCACCAGCACCCGCCATCTTTTCAATCAGGATGTGAAAGACCGCATCAAAGAGGGCAGGATAAAGAAGATTGGCATCGAGGGGAACTTTGACAACGAAACGGTGCTGGCGCTGGATCCGGGCCTGATTCTCATATCTCCCTTTAAACGAGGCGGCTATGAGGCGCTAAGGGGCGTGGATGTGCCTCTGGTACCTCACCTTGGATACAAGGAGACCACCCCCCTGGGGCAGGCGGAGTGGATAAAATTTATCGGCATGCTGACGGGCCAGGAGCAGAAGGCCAACGAGACCTTCGCCGCCATAGAGGAGCGATACAACAACCTCAAGGCTCTCACTGTCAATGTAGAAACCCGCCCGGTTGTACTCAGCGGAGAACTGCACGGCGGCAACTGGTATGTCGGCGGCGGCCGCAGCTTCCTGGCGCAGATATTCCGTGATGCCGGCGGCGAGTATTTCCTGCCCGACGACGAGCACTCCGGCGGGATGAACCTCGATTTTGAGACGGTCTACAGTAAGACCGCCGCCGCCCGCTACTGGCGCATAGTGAACAGCTACGACGGGCAGTACAGCTACGATGCCCTCAAGGCCACCGACGCCCGTTACGCAGACCTCACGGCCTTCAAAGAGAAAGGGGTGATATACTGCAACATGCGCGAGCGCCCCTTCTACGAAGATATGCCGGTTCAGCCCGACGTGGTACTCTCCGACCTGATACACATTCTTCATCCCGAACTGCTTCCGGACGATTACCGGCCGGTATTTTACGAACTGCTCAGATGAAACGCAAAGTCGCCATAGGAATGATTCTCACCGCGGCCAGTGTGGTGCTTCTCTTCTTTTTGAACCTGCTGGTAGGGTCGGTGGCAATCCCCGCCGCCAGCACATGGAAGATACTCACCGGTGCTACCGGCGTGGATCCAATCTGGCAGAATATCATCCTCAAGTCGCGCCTGCCGCAGGCCTTCACCGCATTGATGGCGGGAGCCGGCCTCTCTGTGGCGGGCTTGCAGATGCAGACGGTGTTCCGCAATCCTCTGGCTGGCCCCTCGGTGCTGGGCGTGAGCTCCGGCGCCAGCCTGGGCGTCGCGTTCGTGGTGCTGCTCTCCGGCCGTCTGGCAGGCGTCGCCCTGAGCAGCATCGGCTATATGGGCGAGGTGGCAATGACCGTCGCCGCCATAATCGGCTCACTGGCGGTGATGCTGCTGATAATGTATGTCTCCCAGAAGGTGCGCGGCAATGTGACCCTGCTGATAATCGGCGTGATGATAGGCTATGTGGCCACCGCCATAATAGGTGTTTTGAAGTTCTTCAGCGCAGAAGAGGATGTAAGGGCCTACGTGGTCTGGGGGCTTGGAAGTTTTGCCCGCGTATCGGGCGGTCAGGTGACCACCTTTGTGATAATAATGGCGGCGCTGCTGCCACTCTCTATGGTGCTGATAAAGACCCTGAACCTGTTGCTGCTGGGCGACGGCTATGCCCGCAACCTCGGCCTCAACGTTAAAAGGGCGCGGATGGCGGTTATCGCCTCTGCCGGCGTGCTGGTGGCTATCGTCACCGCCTATTGCGGCCCAATCACCTTCCTGGGACTCGCGGTGCCGCACCTTTGCCGCGGCATATTCCGCACCAGCGACCACCGTACGCTGATGCCCGCCTCCATGCTGGCCGGCGCCGCCCTGGCGCTGCTGTGCAACCTGATAGCCCGTATGCCGGGCTTCGAAGGGGCGCTCCCCGTAAACTCGGTCACCGCCCTGATTGGCGCCCCGGTGGTGGCGGTGGTGCTTTTTAAACGCAGAAAAGAAGACTCCGGAGAATGAAACATACCGATACTATAGTTGTTAAAGACCTGGCGATTGGATACCCGGGCAAGAACTCTGTTAAAGTGGTGGCGGAAGGGATTAACGACACCCTTCGCAGCGGCTACCTGACCTGCCTGCTGGGAGAAAACGGGGCGGGTAAATCGACCCTGTTACGCACTCTGGCGGGCTTCCAGCCGGCCATCAGCGGCACTGTAGAGGTTATGGGCAAACCGCTGCAGCAGTATAGGGAAAAGGAGCTTGCAACGGTAATAGGTGTCGTACTCACAGAGCGCACCAACCTGCAGAACATGACAGTAGAAGAGCTGGTCGGGATGGGGCGCAGCCCTTATACCGGATTCTGGGGCAGGCTCAATGCTGACGATCGCGAAAAGGTGACCGCCGCTATGGAACTGGTGGGCATCGCCCCCCTGAGTGGGCGCATGGTGCAGACCCTCTCCGACGGCGAACGCCAGAAGGTGATGATTGCCAAGGCTCTGGCGCAGGAAACTCCGGTTATCTTCCTGGACGAACCCACCGCATTCCTCGATTATCCCAGCAAGGTGGAGATTCTCCACCTGCTGCACCGCCTGGCAACAGAGATGGACAAGACCATATTCCTATCCACCCACGACCTGGAACTGGCACTTCAGATGGCAGACCGCCTGTGGCTGATGGCCAAAGGACGCGGCGTGGTGGCCGGAACGCCAGAAGATCTTGCGATGGACGGCACTCTGGAGAGCTTCTTTACCCGAAAGGGGGTGGCGTTTGAGCGTATCACCGGACTCTATAGGGTAGAGCCTGAATATCACGCGCAGGTGCGTCTGAAAGGGGATGCCACTGCCTGTGCCATGGTGGCCAAGGCACTGCGCCGCAACGGTATACTTGCAGGCAGTGATGTCGAATCTGATTGCACCATAGAGGCGCTTCCCGAGGGCGGATATAAAATAGGCAAGGGCAGCGAATCCGCCACCCTTGCTGTCACCATGTCCGAATTACTGGAGCTGTTACAGCTCTAGCTTTTATTTCTACTCCTCAGGATTCTTGGAGTGATAGTAGTCCAGAGGCTCGCCATTGATGGCGTCCTTTGTGTGGTTCATCCAAATCTGACGGATGGTGGGGAGTTCGAGCAGGCCCAGGTTGATCATCGTATCGTCGTTGCACTCATAGCCCAGGTGCTGGAAGTACATCTTCCAAGAGGTGTCCTCTACCTCGCCCTCATCATTCGGAGTGAACTTCTCACCGTCCCAGTTTGCGTCATCGTCACCTGCCATATCGTTGTGACCGTGGTCACCGTCGATAGACATCAGCGGGTGGCAATAAACCTTACCACTGGTGATGCCGGCAGCTGTCATACGCTCCCAGACGTCGGTCTTGAAGTTATCCATCATATCCACCGTACCTACGAAGTAGTTCTTGTTGTAGGCCTGCAGAGCCTGCTCCAGTTCTGTATAACGTACATTAGCCTTGTAGGTGTCGTAAGAATCGGGGTTACCATGACCCATGAAGGCAACCACACCTTTAGCAGCATTATCGTGGTAAAGATTATTTAATTCTTTGGCTACGAGGGACACGTCGGCATCTGCATCCTGCAGCAGCGGTACACCGAGCTTGAGTTTCACATTGGCCAGATAATCATCGTCAAGGTCTCCGTTGGCGTTGTTTGCGAAGTCCTTGATGTAATTGATAACGCGGGTGTACTCTTCTCCGGGGATAACCTGCAGCGACTGTACGACTACCTCGCTGTACCTGACACCATCCTGGGCGAATGCGGTGAGCCAGAACGGCGGGGCGTAGAAGTTGCGGGGCTCCACGTTCTCACCTGCGGCTGCACGGTTGATGCAGATAGCAGAAGAGAAGGAGAGGAACACGTCGTAGTCACTGAAAGCATCCTTGTAGGCCTTGACGGTGGTGTCAAATGCATCGTAGGCCTGCTGCCAGGTAGAGCCAAAAGCCACCAGCAGGATAACCTTGTTGTGCTTTTTCTGGGACTTTACGGCGTCGTTAACAGTCTTCTGGTAAATGCCGTAGTTGTAAGTGTCCTGGACAATCGGATCGCAGGAGGAGAATCCGAGGGTCAGCGCCGCAAGCACCACGGCGGTCATAAGTTTAATTCTGCTCATTTTGATTTGAATTAATATTGTTGTTTATAGTGTTGTTGAATTTGCCAATACGTTTGCCGCTTCTAAAGCGTAGGGTCAGCGCCACGTAAAAAGTGGTGCCGGGGGTGGTGGTGCCCAGGTGCAGCCCGTGCGGCGTACGGTCCACATAGTTGAAAATATTGTCTATGCCCGCCTCCAGGCGACAGTCGGTGCGGGGAATGAAATCCACGTCGTGATTGGTGGCCAGTCGCCAGATATGATACCCCTTGCCGTTGCCGTCTATCTGATAGTAGCGGGTAGATGACATCCTGCCGTAGAGGCCGATTCCCAAACGATAGCGGGGCGAGAACGGATGGCTCCAAGTGGCAAAGCAGTTGCTACGGTGGTGAGCCGTGCCGTCTATTATCACCTGCTTCATCCGGTCGTGGGTGCTGTCGTACTGGTTCGCATCTGTGTCCAGATAGCTGTATCCCAGGCCGAAAGCCCATTCGCCGCGGGTGTAGCGGGCGTTGAGGTCAATGCCCATCGTGCGGGCGTCATCAATGTTGGCGTACTGCCGCACGCGGTAGGGGTCGTACTGTATGATATACTCCGCCGGCGCCTCGTAATTGGGGATGGTAACCAGCGCGATCATATCCTTCACCATGTTGTAATAACCAGTGAGGGTGATGTTGAATCCAGCCGCGTTGTACTCGCCTCCCACAGAGAAATAGTCGCTGGTCTGCGGCCTCAGATTCTGGTTGCCCAGATAGAGATAGGTGCCGCTCATCTGCCGCACATAGCGGTAGTGCAACTCCTTGGGGGTCGGGGTCTTGAACCCGCGGCTCCAGTTGAGGCGGATGCGCCAGGGGAGTCCCAGCGCGAACATCGCAGATGCCTTGGGGGAGACATTCACGCCGAATGCTCCGTTCCATGTCAGGCGGGCCCCCGTAGCCAGGTGAAAGCTGTGGCTCGCGTCAAAATCGTACTGGAATTCGTCCTGTGCATAAACCGCTGCAGTCCAGTCGCTGACCGTGTTCCCCTCCACGCGGGTGGGGGAGTATAGCCAGTCGTGGCGGTACTCAGCTCCGGCGTTCAGCAGGTTGTTGGCCGGCAGGTGGAAGATCCCCTTGACGCTGGCCATCGTGCGGCGCTGGTCGCTCTGCATCTGGGTTTGATCGGGCAGGTACGGGTAATAGGGGTAGTATGGTGTTCCGGCGCTCAGTTCGTAATCCTCCACCAGCGTAGTTGCGGTGAAGTAATACATATAGGCGTGGCGGTTCCAGTCCAGGTCAAAGGTAATCAGGTCATTGCCGTTCAGCTTCAATCTGCCCCCGGCGGAGGCGGAGGCGTTGCGGTACTGCAGGTCGTAGGTGTGTACGTCGTAGTGGGCGTATTTGCCGCAGGGGCGGTAGATCCGCTTGCCATAATAGGTCCCGCCAAGGTAAAACTCAAGGTTGGGGGTTGCGGCAAAGGTCAGCTGCTCAGCTATCTGGGCATTCGTGTGGCGGTTCACCGTCATGTTGCGCGAGTCGGTCACGGGCGGCTCGGTGGAGGTGGTATTCTCAACCGACGTGTTCTGCCAGCCGTCGCTGTGCTGGAAGTTGAAGTTGGTGAGGCTTGTCCAGCGGCCGCTTTTAAAGCCGATGGAGTTGTGCTGGCGGATGTCGTTGTAGCTGCCGTAGCGGGTGGTATTCTCTAGCAGGAGTCCATCCTCGCGGTGCTTTTTGGTGATTATGTTCACCACCCCCGCGATGGCGTCGCTGCCGTACAGTGCAGAGGATGCCCCCTTCACAATCTCAATCTTCTCTATGTTCTGCGGGTCAATCAGCGCCAGGTCGTTCTCGCCCCCGACGTCGCCGTGAATCCGCTTGCCGTCTATCAGGATAAGTATATAGCTGTTGCTAAGGCCGCCGAGCTGCATCTGGCTCCCCATGTCATCTTCGTTGAAGGCAAACGAGGCTGTGAGGCCGCTCAGGATATCCTCCAGGGAGCGCCCCCCGTAGTTGTCCAGCATACGCCGCGTCACTACCTCGGTCTGCACGGGGGCATCCTTCAGCAAATGCTCGGTGCCGGTGGCCGTGACCACAGTCTCCGGAATCGTGTCCTGAATGGACCCCTGTGCCGACACTCCAACCGGAGTCAGCAGCAGAACATATCCCAATAACAAAAAATGTCTCATTCCAGCCATCGCTTGTTCCTGAGCGAGCGTAAGTTTTAAATGCCTGGGCAGGTCTTCTGGCTCTCCCCGGTTTGAACGCCTTCCCGAGCATTTGCAGGGCGGGTTGCCATAGTGAATGGTCTCTTTCCCGGCGCTCAGTGGCCTAAAGTGGTCAAACCCATATGGGGGATTACAGCTGCAGGTACAGCCCCGGTCTTGCACCGGGTTCCCTTGCGTAGGCAAACGCAAATATAGCGAATTATTTCATTCGCTATATTTGCTGGCGCTTATTTTTGTCCTTTTGTCTTTGGCCTGTATTTTATATCTTCGCATTGCAAATATGAATTTGATGAAAATTATACGTCTGTTTTTGCTGGCAGTAGTTTGGGCGCTTACCTTATCGGTCTCTTGCGGAAAGGAACCCGTTGATAATCCTGATGGTCCTGACAACCCCGACAATCCTGACAATCCGGGGCTGGAGCTGGACAGCGGCCCGTTCGATTTGTATGTATGCGCTGTAAAGCACGGTGGCATGGGGCAGAACAAGAACGGCACTTTCGTGATACGTGTGGGCGACCTCTCAGACGCACACCCAATGGTGGATTTCCAGGGGCGGGGGATTGACATAACCCAGAATTATACTATGGAGAGCATTACCCGCGGCGGGTACTATTACCAGGTTCCGCAGGAGGCCACCGGAGGTTTTGTAAAGTTCCATATTGAACGCGATGTCGCCGACAACCAGACTATTGTGGTAGATGCCGAGCGCCCGTTCAAGCAGAATACCTACTATCCCCGCAAATACACCCACGCCTGGCTGGACAAAGGCGCCACACTTCTGATTGTGGGTACAGACGCCGACCATAAGATTGTTTACTGGTCCAAGCTGGCGGAGTCGGACCTTATGGTCAAGGAAGAGGGGACGTTGGATATCCCCATTCCTGCCGGTTATGAAACCCTCTCTACATCAGGCCTTTTGACGGTGCGCCCCACAGACGGCAAACTGTTCTATATCTATCTGACCAAGCCCGCTTCTGATGATGACAAGCCCGCAACACACGTTGCGGTGATTGATTCCTCCAGCATGAAGATTATCGAGGATAGCCTTGTCCCGGAGGCGGTGATGGAAGAGACGGTGAGCGCTGCCTACGGCGAACTGATTCAGACCCTTATTACATACGATGAGGCTGGAAATATGTACGTTGCCGGGATGGTTACGATAGGTGATACAAAATACGGTGTGCTGCGGCGCATCAAAGCCGGGGAGGTGACTTTTGACCCCGACTGGAACGGCTTCCCCAACCCGGAAGGGCGCCTGCTCACCGTGCAGTATCTGGGCGGTGGCAAGATCCTGGCTTATTCCCGCGACGAAACCCTGGGTACCAAGATAGACAGCCGCAGCCATTTCTATACCATCATCAACCTCTCCGACTGCAGCCGCAAGCGGGTGGCCTATAATGGCGTGGATTTGCCTTACTGCAGCGGACGCTACTCGCAGCGTACCGCAGTACATGGCACGTGGGCTTACATAGGCATCACCGAGGGCGATGGCGAGAACGATTATCCCCAGGTTTATCAGTACCACATACCTACCGATACGGTGTATGCGGGCACAAAACTCTCCAAGGGCTTCTGCTTTGATATAATAAGGGTGATGAGCAGCGACGAAGATTAGGACCCGAAGAGGGCGCAGATAAACTGCACCAGGCACACCATCGATACCATGACGAATTCTGCAAGGCGGTTTATCAGAACCGCCTTATGCATATCGGATGTCGTGATTTCGCGCTCATTTGTGCCGATATAGGGTTTGTAAACCTCCTCGCCAAAATAGTCGTGCGGCCCGCCGAAGCGGCAGTCCAGGATAGTGGCCAGCGCAGCCTCGGGATGCCCGGAGTTGGGGCTGAGATGCTTCTGCCCCTCAGTGTGAACTACAGATATCTTGTTAAGGTTGCCGGAGACTACCAGCATCAGCAGTGCCGTGAGCCGTGCCGGTATCCACCCCGCAACGTCGTCGGTCTTTGCGGCGAACCGCCCGAAATCGGCATAGCGGTCGTTGCGGTAGCCAATCATAGAGTCCAGGGTGTTAATCATCTTGTATGCCATCATCCCCGGTACGCCCAGCAGCAACA
>JAFXNQ010000037.1 GCA_017529425.1 Bacteroidales bacterium
CCACAAAAAAAGCATTTTTTTAATCATATAAGTAATAATCGCTGCAAATATATGAATGTTAGTACATTACAGCGATTTCATCACCCCAAATGTCTAATAGCCCCAGAATAAAGGGCAGTCTTGGGCGTAGCCCGGACTGCCAGCTGCCGGCGGATGCGGGCAGCATCAAAACCTCCTGTCATTGGGGCGACAGCCCCCTCAAGGGAATACGGCCTGTGGCCGTCGAAAATGTTTGAACGATGACGAAACTGGAAATATGCACAATTGAAGACACCAATCCGGGCAGGGTTTACCTCTACCCGGAGGGTGCCTTTTATAAGGCGTACCAGAAGAGCGCCTGGCTCCTGTGTACAAGGGTGCATCCACTCAAGGTGAGCGTCCGGCCGCTCAAGGGCCTGGACGGCCCGCTGCTGAGCGTAGGGTTCTCGGTTCGTGCAGTCCGCCGGGCAGACACAGCCAAGGCCTGAAAGAGCCTGCGACCGGCGCTAGTGAGGGAGGGGACCGACCGAACGTCAGGGAGCAGGGCTTTCAGGCGACGGCCCTGCCCGGCGCTCAACGGTTAAATGACAAGTGAAGCATCTGTCCGCACTAAGCGGTCTGGTGCAATGCAATCCGCAGACTAGTTTTCAAAGATTTCGGCCATTCTCATCAGGGTTCCGATGCTGTAAAAAACGCAGTTGGCCCAGATGTCTTCCGTAGAGTATTTGGTCTCGCTGTTAGGGGTGGTGGGCATTGTGCCGGTCTCAGGATCCTGAATCTTGACCAGGGTGTCAGTCAGCGCCTTGGCCTTTGCAAGGCAGAGTTTATCGCCCGTCTTCTTGTAGAGGTATATAAAGTTGTTGGCCACCTTGGCTATGCTGGCATCCACGGGGTTCTTCCAGGCGTACTGCTCAAATACATAGGGCGATGAGAATTCGCTGTCCACGGCGCTGAGGGCGTCGGCATCGTACTCTATCTCCGAGTGCCAGCGGGTGAACTGGTCCTCTGCCCAGCGGGCCATCTCTATAGATTCCGCTATCTCCTCTTTTGAAGGGGCAGGCTTGTTGAGCAAGTATTCGATGCAGTCGCCTGCGAGGCAGTGGGTCAAGTTCTCGTAGGGCTCTTTGTCCAGAATAGTGACATCCTCGAACTGGCCGTTGAAATTGTAGTTCTCAATTATGTTCTCAGCGGTCCATTTCTCTCCCTTTTCAACCATCTCCTCGAAGCCGGTAATGCCGTACTGCTGGTTCAGGCGCTGCGCCATCCGCAGGATATTGGAGGGGAGGCAGCGGGCATCATTGAGGGGCTCTCCGGTTTCATACTTAACCTTGACCGGCCACGAACCGTCTTCTGCCTGGAGCTTTTTGTATGTGCCCGCAATATTGGCGGCAAAGTCAAGGTAGCGCCGCTCTCCGGTAGCGTCGTACATATCCATCAGGGCAGTGGCTGCATAAACAGCCTCAAGGAACATAGTGTTGCCCACATTACGCTTAAGCACACCCTGGATGCCCTCGTCCTCATTGGTGTAGTAGTACGTGGGGGGGAAGTATGCCAGCGGTGCGTCTGCCGGCTGTGCATTTTTCATAAGGCATTCGGCAGCATTGCGGGCAATCTGCAGCGCCTCATCCTTATATTCTGGTTTCATCCCGGCCAGGAAGCACTCCGTCTGGATGGTACCGCTCCAGATCTTGCAGGCATAGCAGTTGTGGCGGTATTCCATCGAGGGGTCGGGACCGGGAATCCAGCCCTGTCCTATGACGCTCTTGTGCAGGCTTTCGGCAGCTTTTATCGCAGCTTCCGTATAACTTGCCGGCGCGGGATCATACGGTCCGCAGAATGGGTTGTCCTTCTCAAAACTGCAGCTCTGGGGCTCGCCAAGACTGCCGCCCTGGCCGTCGTAGGCCTGGACAATGAGTTTTACCGGTCCGACAGGTATGTCGTTCCATATTTCGGAGAGAGGGGTGCGAGGATCGTCACTGTCAAAAACGAAGAATTTCCCGCCGGCCTCAGCGGTGAAGGTATATCCTTTCGCGTTCTCCACGTCGTCAAAGTCAAACACTGGGGCGTAAATGTATTTTGTGGCGAACTTGTTCCAGAAGGGTATTTCGCCGCGGACGCCGGGGTGAACCGGCTGCAGGTACTCTTCCAGGGCCTGCTCGTTCAGAGCATCATAGTCAAACTCGGGAATCTGTGATTTGTTGCCGTCGCATCCGGCAGTCATCATGCAGCATACGGCCGCAGCTGTGAGAAACAGGGTGGATGATATTTTCATAGTATCGGTTTTATCGTTACAAATATACTGCAAAACGGAATCTACTTCGCTATGGCGACAAATCTTGTCAGGGCCACTATACTCTGCCATGTGCAGTTTGCCCAGATGTCGTTGCAATCCTCCATATTGTGCATCACGGTGGGGATGCAACCGCTATCTTTCTGAACCTTGACAAGGCTGTCAACAAGGGCTTTGGCCTTGGCCAGTGCCAGCAGGTCGCCCGTCTGTTCATAGATCCTCATCCACGCCATCGCCACACCTGCGGTGCTGTGGTCCACGGGAACCTGGAAATCGAACTGCTCATAAACGAACGGTATGCTCTCGCGATTACTGTCGCTGTATACATCACCAAGCGGTGAATTCCAGAGAGTGAACTGGTCCTCTGCAAAACGGGCCATTTCAAAGCATGTCCTGACCTCTTCTTCAGAGGGTTTCGGCTTGGCCAGCAGATAGTCTATGCAATCTACGGCGACGCAGTTGGTAAGGTCCTGGAACGGTTCGTGATCTTCTACCCGTACATCCTCGAACTGACCGTTGAAGTTGAAGGTGGAGAGGGTGTTGGCCCACAGCCAGGCCTCAGACCGTGCTAACATCTCTTCAAATCCCTTGACCTTGTACTGGTCTTTCAGACGCTGAGCCAGTTGCAGTATGGTGGTGGGCATGCATGGGGCTGGAATTGTGGGCTCGCCGGTGTAATAGTTTACCTTCATGGGCCAGGAGCCGTCCTCCCCCTGAAGGGTGCGGTAGGTCTCTGCAATCCTGCAGGCAAAGTCAAAGTATTGCTTGTCTTTGGTGATATCGTACAGATCCAGCAGGGCTTTGGCGGCACATACGGCCTCCACAAACATCGTGGACTCCTGGTTGCGGTCCAGTACACCGGTGATGCCTTCCCCTTCATTGCCCCTGAAGTAAGTGGGAGGGAAGTATGCCAGGGGCTCGCCGGCAGGACGGGAATACTTAATCAGGGCGGCGGCGGCGTTGCGGGCGATCGTGAGTGCCTCCTCTTTGAACTCAGGCTTGTTGGCGGCAAGGAAGCATTCGCACTGTATTGTGGCGCTCCATATCTTGCAGGCGTAGCAGTTGAAACGGTATCCCAGGTTGGGCTCTCCGTTCACCAGCCAAAGTTGCCCTATCGGACTGTTGTGGATGTATTCTGCGGCGCGCAGGGCTGCTCCTGTATAATCATCGGAAACGGCTTCGTAAGGGCCTATGAAAGGATAATCTTTGGTGAAGCTGCGCATCTGAGGCTCGCCTACCGGCTCTTTTTCGGCACCGATGGCCTGCACGCTGAGGTCGATTCTGCCAAACGGCAGTTCTCCCCAGATAGGAGACAATGCTGTGCGTGGAGTGTCTGAGGTGAAAAATAGAGTGGTGTCACCGTCGGTAGCGGCAAAGACGTATGCGGCGGCGCCGTCAACATCGTCAAAATCGAACGCCGGGGCGTAGATAAACTTAAAGGAGAACTTGTTCCAGAAAGGGACATCCGGGCGGCTGCCTGGGTGTACCGGCTGGAGATATTCCTGCGCGGCCTGTTCGTTCAGTACTTCATAGTCCAGGAAAGGCATCCCGGCGCTTTTGGGCTTGCATGAGGCAACGCACAACAGTGCGAGAGCGGATATGATGACAAATGATTTTTTCATGGTTAGGGTATGCGTAGCTTGTATGTTGTGTTATTTGCGGTTTAAGATATTATCCAGCCGTAACAGTTTCTGGATGCTACTATAGGTACAGTTGACCCAGTGTTCGCTGATATCGACACTCGCATCCTGATAGAGCGATGTCGGGATGCAGCCGCACTCGGGGTCCTGAATCTTTACAATGCTGTCCACCAGTGCTTTGGCTTTTGCCAGAGACAGCAGGTCGCCGGTGGTTTCGTAAATATGCATCAAGGCGTTTGCCACACCCACCGTGCTGGCATCTATAGGGCATTGGAAAGAGTATTGTTCATATACGAACGGAGTGGTGAAGGCATCGCCGGCATCGGCACCGGCGTCTTCTGCCACGGGGGAGTGCCAGCGGGTGAACTGGTCCTCTGCAAAGCGGACCATCTCAATGCAGGCGGCAACCTCCTTTCTGGAGGGCTTGGGCTTGCTCAGGAAATAATCCACACAATCTACCGCTATGCAGTTGGTGAGGTTCTGGAATGTCGCCTTGTCTGCCACTGTCACATCCTCGAACTGTCCGTTGAAATTGAAGTCGGCAATGGTGTTCTTCCAGAGCCACTCCTCGGTCGTGGCAATCATCTCTTCAAAGCCCTTCACCCCGTACTGGTCGTGAAGCCTCTGTGCAAGCTGGAGGATTGAGGTAGGCATACACCGGGCCGGGGTGATAGGTTCGCCGGTGTGTATGTCCACCTTTACGGGCCAGGAGCCGTCTTCTGCCTGCAGGTCGCGGTAGGTTTTGGCGATGTGGCGGGCGTGGTCAAAATACTTCTCCTCCCTTGTGGTGTCATAGAGGTCCAGCATCGCCTGGGCAGCCATCACGGCGTCGGCAAACATAGTGTAATCGCGGTTGCGGTCAATCACCCGCTGAATATACCATATATACGCCGTCCCTTCCCGGGAATAATATGTAGGAGGGAAATAGGGCAGGGGGCCGTCGGCAGGCTTTGAGTTGGCTATCAGGGCGTCGGCAGCGGCGCGGGCGACCTCCAGCGCCTCTTCCCGCAGCTCGGGAATCTCGTTGGCGATGAAGCACTCAATCTGGATGGTGCCGCCCCAGATTTTGTTGGGGTAACAGTTCAGTTCATACCTCAAGCTTGGCTTGTCGCCATCGGATAGCCAACCCTGTGCAACGGGGCTGTTATGGATAAACTTTGCCGCCATAATGGCTGCCTCACGGTATCCCCTCGGAGCCGGCTCGTATGGGCCGCAGAAGGGGTTGTCACGCTCAAAGCTGCGGCTCTGGGGTTCGCCGACGGGCTCGCCGTCCGCTCCTATCGCCTGCACTTTGAGGGTTACATTACCCACCGGAATTTCGTTCCAGATGGGAGAGAGTGCCTCGCGTGGGGTATTGGCGCTGAAAGAATGAATTCCGTCTGCGGCAGTCGCGGTGTAGAGATAGCTTACTGCACCCTCCAAATCGTCAAAGTCAAATGCCGGGGCATAGATGAACTTGAACGAATAGGGGTTCCAGAAGGGTGTCTCGCCCTTTACCCCCGGGTGTACAGGCTGCAGATACTCCTGTGCTGCCTGTGCGTTGAGCTCCTCATAGTCAAACTCGGGAACACCACCACGGGAGCAACCAGCAATAAGGGCGCAAAGAATTGCGCCCTTGATTGTAAAAGACAGCAGTCTCTCCATTATTTGCCCATCAGGTTGAATATGCTGCCCAGAACATTGGTCGTGCTGGTCATGGCCTGAGTTTTCTGAGCCTGGGCGGCTGCCTGCTCGTCAATCTCGCCACTACGTGTCAGCAATGAGGCAAGAGAAGAGAGGTCGGTGTTGTTCACCAGCGATGCCAGCAAGTTTGTAATAGTAGAGCTGTTGGTGTTGCTGATGGTGTTGCCAGAGCCTTTTACCAGGCCAGATGCAAAACTGCCCAGGATAGAACTGTTTTCACTGTTGCCCTTCAGGCTCTGAATGCTGGTGGCAAGGGTTGCGAGGTTAATCAGGTTGCTGATGTTGCTGGTGTCAATCTTGCCATCCTTCAAGAACTGGGCAAACAGATTGGTAAGTGCCGTGCCGCTGGTGGTACCGCTGGTAGAAGGGTTTGCGGAAGCCGAACTGGTGATACCACATGAGGTGGTGATGAATGCTGTGAGCGCAAAAGCTGCAATTACGAATAATACTTTTTTCATGATTGTTTATTTTTTAATGTAATCTATTTTTCGGATTTAACCTCTGGAAGTTCCAAACCATATTTCTTGCGGCGGTCTTCTATCTTCAACATGAATGTGAAGAAGAATGCAAGCACGCCGAACGAGGAGAATATCAGCATCGGTGCCAGATAACCTCCGGTCTTGTCAAGGACTACGCCGATAAGCAGCGGAACCAGGCACAGGCCGATGTTCTGCACCCAGAAGATCAGGCAGTATGCGCTGCCCAGCACCTTTTCGTCAATAATCTTGGGAACTGACGGCCAGAGGGCGGCGGGCACCAGAGAGAACGACACTCCCAGCACCAGAATCAGAACCAGCGCAAGCCACTTGCTGGGGAATGCCGGCAGCAGGAGGGCGAAGCTCAGATGACACGCAACCATGATGAGCGAGCCAATGAGCAGCATGCTGGCAGCCTTGCCCTTGAACGAGATGAATGCACCCAGGAACGGGGTCAGCACCATCGCCAGGATGGGGAAGAAGCTGAACAGGTGCGCAGCGCTTCCGGCGTCAATGCCAAGAGTGGATTCAAGATAGTTGGGAGCGTATCGCTGGAACGGGAAGATGGCGCTGTAGTAGAGCACGCACATCAGGGCCACAATCCAGAACATCTTGCTTGAGAATATCTGTCCGAGGTCCTTTATATGGAATTCGTCTTCAGGATTGGGTTCGGAAGAGATCAGTCCGGCAGCCATAAGCTGATTATCGAACTTGCGGTCCATAATGGTGAACACAATGAAGAAAATCAGGCCGATAACGAGCAGTGCGGTGCAGAATGCCAGCGGTGCCACTACTGTGCCGAATTTATTGTAAATCAGTGGCGAAATCCACATTACAGCAAACACGCCCAGGCGAGCGATGGCCATCTCTACACCCATGGCAAGCGACATCTCCTTCCCCTTGAACCATTTGGCGATGGCCTTGGATACGGTGGTGCCGGCCATCTCGCAGCCGCAGCCGAATATCATGAAACCCAGCGACGCCATCTTGGCGCTGCCGGGGAGAGCAGTCCACCAGCTGCCCAGCCAGTTGCAGAATGCCGTGGACTGGAACCAGTCGCTGATACCCACAAATTTGATGCAGGCACCGGCCACCATCAGCGATGTGGAGAGGATGCCGGTATGGCGGACACCCATCTTGTCCAGAATGATGCCGGCCAGAATCAGGAAGCCGCACACGTTAAGTATGAATTCGCTTGCGGCGTAGGTGCCGAAGGTGGTGCTGCTCCAGCTGAGTTCGCTCTCCAGCATACTCTTGAGCGGCGACATCACGTCCACAAACATGTATGCAAAAAACATCATGGAGGCGATGAGAATCAAGGCCCCCCAGCGCGCTACGGCGCTGTCGTTCATTAGTTTTACTAACTTCTCTGACATAGTTTAACTGTTTTTAATTATCTCCATAAAACGCTTCATGCCGCGGGTGGCGACATCTGTAATCTGAGTGACGCCGGGGATGGGTACGCTCACGGGCTTGGGGTCAATCAGGTATATCGGGGTTCCGTGGCGGACATACTGTACCAGGCTGGCTGCGGGGTAAACCTGCATCGAGGTTCCCACAATAAGCATGATATCGGCCTCAGAAGCAATCCTGGCTGCAGTCTCGAATTTGGGCACCGCCTCGCCAAACCATACGATGTTGGGACGCAGTTGTACGCCGCGCTTGTCGGTGTCGCCAAGGTTCACCGGCTTATAGCCGACGTCGATGGTGTGTTCATCCTGACCGGCATCTTCAGGACGCACTTTTGTGGCTTCGCCGTGCAGGTGCACCACCTTTGTGCTACCCCCCTGCTCGTGGAGGTTGTCAATATTCTGGGTGACCACAGTTACGTCAAAATCTTTCTCAAGTGCCGCTATCAGCTTGTGGGCATCGTTCGGTTTTTTGGTGGCAAGCTCTCCGCGTCGCTGGTTGTAGAACTCCAGTACCAGGGCACGGTTGCGCCACCAACCCTCTATGGTGGCGACATCGGCCACGTTATAGTTCTCCCACAGGCCGTTGCTGTCGCGGAACGTGCTTATTCCGCTCTCTGCGCTTACCCCCGCGCCGGTCAAAACCACAAGCTTTTTCATAATGTCCTATACGAAATAACGCTTTTTGAGCCACTGTTCAAACATCGGGTCAATCACAGAGGCTTTGTCTTCAAAATCGAAAGTTACAATTTCTTTCCTTGAAAGAGCCTCTTTCAGACGAAAAACATTTGCGGAACTGTTCAGATTATACTTTGCCAGCACCTCGGAAGAACTGAACTTGGTGATACCGTCGCATACCGCGCGCAAGAAATTCAACTGGTTTTGGGTGAGATTGCTCACGGTGTAGCGGTATAAGGGCTCGTGGTCGTAGAAATAAGAATCTACCGCGCTGCGGAGAATGCGCTTGTTGATATAGCCTATGGCAAGATTGTCGCATATCGCAGCCAGGGTGTTCATTATAAGAGGATTGCCTCTGGAGGTACGGTATATGGCCTCCCCCGTCTCCTCTTCCATGTCCTTGCCGGAATGGAGGAATCCGTTCCGCAGGTAAAGCATACTATCGCGCTTGTCTAGCGGGGTGATAGGTATGTTGCAGTTGGTCAGGTGGAAATATTTCTGCTGTTCAAAAATCTCCTTCATGGCGTTCACCTGATCTCCGGTAACGATGTAGGCAACCTGATGGCCGGCCATTTCCCGCTCCATTAGTTTGAGCAAATCGTCTCCCCTTTCAAAGTTCAGTATGTTCTGGAACTCCTTGAAATATACCACGTAATTCGCCCCGGTATAGCCCGACAGTATGTTGGGCAGGTTAATGGCCAGGGAGTTGCTGATGTTGTCCAACGATACCTGAATCGGAAAGAGGGCGTCGCGGTTATACTCCTCGATGGGCTTGCTGAGCGCGTCCACATACATTTTGCAAAGTTTCTCGGCACTGGTGACGTTGAAAAGGTCAAGCGTTATCACCTTCATGGGGTAAGAAGCCGACTTAAGAGTGTGAAGCGCCCTCTCCACAAGGGATTTCTTTCCGCTGCCGGGGGCTGCGTATATGGTAGTGAAACGTTTCTCCTTAATCTGTGTCGCCAGAAGGTGGGCAGCATCGCCCCTTGAAATGAATTTTTCACCTTGTGCGATACGCTGCCAGTCAAAATACGAAACCATCTACTCGATAAATAACATGTGTGTTACAAATGTACAAATAATAATTTTGCAATTCAAATAACTTTAGTATCTTTGCACTCCCCAAGAGGGCTTATAAAGTCGTTAAGCTATTGGCAAAGAGATATTTAGTGTAATATCCGCTTACGGCTATTAATTTTTAAAAATTAATTTATGTACGCAATCGTTGACATTGCAGGACAGCAGTTCAAGGTTGAGAAGGGCAGCAAGATATTTGTGAACCGTCTCGCAGCCGATGTTGATTCTTCGGTAAACTTTGACAAGGTCCTTCTGATCGACAACGAAGGTGCTGTCCAGGTTGGCGCACCCTACGTTGCCGGCGCTACTGTAAAGGCTACCGTAATGGAGCACTGCAAGGCTGACAAGGTTATCGTTTTCCACAAGATCCGCCGCAAAGGTATGAGCAAGAAGAACGGTCACCGTCAGTATTTGACTAAAATTCAAATCGACGAAATCGCTTAAACCAGTTTAGACTATGGCTCACAAAAAAGGTGTCGGTAGTTCAAAGAACGGCCGTGAATCGGAAAGCAAACGCTTAGGCGTTAAATTGTTCGGCGGTCAGGCAGCTAAGGCTGGCAACATCCTGGTCCGTCAGAGAGGCACTGTCCATAATCCCGGCGAGAATGTCGGAATGGGTAGGGACCATACTCTTTACGCATTGGTCGATGGTACAGTGGCATTCAAGAAAACCCGTGGCAACAAGTCTTTCGTCTCTGTAATTCCCGCAGCTCCCGCTGAGGCAGAGGCGTAATTCCCCTCGAGGTTTTTATCTAAGAATAATGGGCATCCCGCTTGGGTTGCCCATTTTTTTGTCATCTAAAACTAGTTTTTGCTACCTTCGCGCATTGTATGAAAAGGATTATTCTCATCATGGCGCTGTTTGCGCTGATGCCAATCGGGGTGGTGGCGCAGGAGCACTCTGGCGCTGCGGCCCCCTTTGCCCTATACCTTTCCCAGGCTAAATCTTACCCCTTCATTGTAGTGAACAAGCAGGCGTTTACGCTGACGCTGGTGGATTCTCTGGGGTATGCCATCAAGGAGTGGGGTATAGCGTGCGCCAATAATTATGGCCCCAAGAAGCGTCGCGGCGACCACAAGACTCCTGAGGGGACATTCAAGATCAATGAACTGCTTAACGCAAAAGGGATTCCCCACGATTTCCATGACGGTAAGGGACCAATCAAGGATGCCTACGGCCCCTGGTTCCTCAGGCTGGATGTGCCGGGATTCTGGGATATAGGCATACACGGCACCCCCTTCCCGGAATCGATAGGCTCCCGTGCAACCGAAGGGTGCGTGAGGATGCGCAACGAGGATATCGTCGATCTCAAAGAGCGGGTCAAACTCGGTACGGTGGTGATTATCCTCCCGGACCTGGTCAGCTCCGAATGACATATCTTCCAAAAAAGTGTATATTTGCAAGTTCTTAAAACGATAAAGAAATGTTACAGCTCAAACTCCTCCGGGAAAAGCCCGAATTTGTTGTAGAACGCCTTGCTGTCAAGAATTTTGACGCAAAAGAGATTGTGGACCAGATACTTGCTTGCGACCGCGAACGCCGTTCCGCCCAGAGTGAACTGGATTCATTGCTGCAGCAGCAGAAGGCAAGGGCAGCCCAGATCGGCCTCCTGATGAAAGAGGGCAAGCGCGAAGATGCAGAGGCAGCAAAGGCCTCTGTGGCTGAACTCAAAGAGCAGTCTAAAGCCTTGGAAGAGAAGATGGCTCAGGCTGAAAAGCGCCAGAACGACCTGCTGGTGCTCCTCCCCAACCTCCCTTGCGCGCAGGTGCCTGAAGGCAAGAATGCAGATGACAACGTCATCGTAAAGATGGAGGGAGAGATTCCCGCTCTCGGAGAAGATGCTCTGCCCCACTGGGAGCTTGCAGCTAAGTATGACATCATAGATTTTGACCTGGGCGTGAAGCTGACAGGCGCTGGTTTCCCCGTGTATAAGGGTAAGGGAGCCAAGCTGCAGCGCGCACTCATCAATTATTTCCTGGAGTTCAACGGCAAGGACGGTTACCTTGAAGTGGAGCCTCCCGTAATGGTGAACGAAGCCTCCGGTTTCGGTACCGGCCAGCTTCCCGACAAGGAGGGTCAGATGTACCACGCCACCGTGGATAATTTCTATCTGGTGCCTACTGCAGAGGTGCCCGTAACCAATATCTACCGCGACGTAATCCTCGCGCAGAAAGATTTTCCGGTCAAGATGACCGCCTATACCCCCTGCTTCCGCCGAGAAGCGGGCTCTTACGGTAAGGACGTGCGCGGACTGAACCGTCTGCATCAGTTTGACAAGGTGGAGATTGTGCAGCTCAGCCTGCCGGAGAAATCTTATGAGGCCCTGGACGGCATGGTGGCCCATGTGGAGAAACTTGTAGCCAGCCTTGGCCTGCCTTTCCGCATCGTACGCCTGTGTGGTGGTGACATGAGTTTCACATCTGCAATTACCTACGACTTTGAGGTGTTCAGTGCAGCCCAGAAACGCTGGCTGGAGGTAAGCTCCGTA
>JAFXNQ010000038.1 GCA_017529425.1 Bacteroidales bacterium
CCTTCTTATCGTGTAAAGGAAACCAGAATGATGCTTGAAAAATTGCTTTAACCAGATGTTTGCCTACCTTTGTAATCAACCCACCAAATTGGCCCCTTTTTCAGTTACAATCTGGGGGAAATCCATATTACAGTCTACACATGTTATCTTTGGGCAAGAACAATTATTAATTAGTTTAGTTGCAGCTTAACAAATTATGACTACCTTTGCATTGATACAAACAAGATAATTATGGAACGAGAAGAATTGATTAAAAGCGAAGGATACTGGATTGCAAAGATTCAAACAGATCTCTATAGAGAAATCACTGCTTTTATGGAGCGCAACAAAATGAGCAGCACACAACTCGCCAATTATCTTGGGTGCAGCAAAAGCTATGTATCTCAGCTGCTCAACGGCAATTTTAATCACAAGATTAGCAAACTGGTTGAGTTATCACTGGCTATCGGCAAAGCACCTGTTATTGAATTTCAAGACCTACCACAAGATCCAGTGCAAAAGCATCAGGACCATCGAATAGTTCAGTCATCTTTGAAGTCACAATGTGCTTCTTCTCCCAAGACTATCGTAACCCGCTAACATTCAATCAAGGGGCTAATAATAAACACTGAAGCCGCAGTTACCTGCGGCTTCATAAAAGGTGAATTCGCGTCTTAAACCTACCGCTTCTGATAGAACTCGGCGGCGGTGCGGATGGTGAGGTCGTCCATACCCATCGAGCAGAAGGCGCGGGCGAAGGCGGTGGCAAGGCGGGCGTTGGTAATCAGCGGGATGTTGAAATCGACGGCGGCGCGGCGGATGCGGTAGCCGTTGGTGAGCTCAACCCTGGTATAGTTCTTCGGGATATTAATCACCAGGTCCACCTTCTTGTTTTCAAGCAGATCAAGGGCGGTATCAAACTTATCTGCAAGGGACGGATCCTGCTCAAATTCGCTGGGCCATACGGCACGGGTAGCCTCGATGCCGTTCTCCTCAAGAAAGCGCTGGGTACCGCCGGTAGCGTAGAGCTTATACCCCTTGTCCGCGAGCAAGTGGCAGGCATCGAGCATAGACGCTTTCTGCTGTGCATCACCTGAGGATATCAAGATTGCCTTCTTGGGCACTGTATAACCCACAGAGACGATGGATTTGAGGAGCGCATCGTCAAAATTGTCGCCCAGGCAGCCAACCTCGCCGGTAGAGGCCATGTCCACGCCCAGCACCGGGTCGGCCTGCAGCAGACGTGTGAACGAGAACTGTGAAGCTTTTATACCGACATAATCGAAGTCGAACACATCTTTGCTTACGGGTGCGGGATGCTCTCCCATCATGGCCTTGGTGGCCAGCTCGATAAGATTGATCTTGGACACCTTGCTAACAAACGGGAAGGATCGCGATGCACGCAGGTTGCACTCGATTACCTTCACAAAGTTCTCCTTGGCCAGGAACTGGATGTTGAACGGACCTGTGATATTAAGAGCAGCGGCAATCTTGCGGGCCACGCTCTTGATGTCTCGCATGGTCTTCACATATATCTTCTGTGCCGGATACACGATGGTGGCGTCACCGCTGTGGACACCGGCAAACTCGATATGCTCGGAAATGGCATAGGCGAGAATGTTGCCGCCGTCGGCCACTGCGTCGAACTCGATCTCCTTGCAGCGCTGCATAAACTCGCTCACAACCACGGGATGCTTCTGTGACACCTCAGCCGCCATGGCCAGGAAGCGCTCCAGGTCGTCGTCGCTGTAGCAAACGTTCATCGCAGCTCCAGAGAGGACGTAAGAGGGGCGCACCAGTACCGGATAGCCCACCTCCTCTACAAACGCGTGGATATCGGAGAGAGATGTCAGCTCCTTCCACTTAGGCTGGTCTATGCCCAACTCATCCACGATAGAAGAGAATTTGTTACGGTCCTCGGCGCGGTCGATATCCAGCGCACTGGTACCCAGAATCTTCACTGAATGGTCGTAAAGCCTCAGCGCCAGGTTGTTGGGGATCTGGCCGCCCACGGACACTATCACGCCATGCGGGTTCTCCAGCTCGTAAATATCCATCACCCGCTCATAGCTCAGCTCGTCAAAATAGAGCCTGTCGCAGATATCATAATCGGTAGAAACCGTTTCGGGGTTGTAGTTTATCATTACGCCCCGCCAGCCAGAGTTGCGGATAGTCTGCAGGGCATTCACGCTGCACCAGTCAAACTCCACACTGCTGCCGATGCGGTAGGCACCGCTGCCAAGCACAATCACACTCTTGCCATCGTTGTAAAACTCGATGTCGTGCTTGGTACCGTTGTAGGTGAGGTACAGATAGTTGGTCTGTGCGGGGAACTCCGCTGCAAGGGTATCTATCTGCTTCACGCAGGGCACTATGCCGAGACTCTTGCGATATTTGCGCACCTCGTCCTGCATCGGCTCGATGTTCTCCATGTCCTTATACAGGGCGCGTGCAATCTGATGGTCGGAGAAGCCCTGGCACTTGCTCAGGCGGAGCAACTGCTCGGGAACGTCCTCTATGCGGGAATACTTCTGGAGGTCGTCCAGAGTATCGACCATATTCTGCAACTTGTACAGGAACCACTTGTCTATCTTGGTAAGGTCATATATCTGGTCTATGGTGTAGCCCTTCTGCAAAGCCTTGGCCAGCACAAAGATACGTTTGTCGGTGGGTTCGCGCAGCGCCTCGTCCACATCGGCCACCTGCAGTTCTTTGTTACCTACGAAACCATGCGCCCCCTGCCCTATCATTCGCAAACCCTTCTGGAGCGCCTCCTCAAAGCTACGGCCGATGGACATAACCTCGCCCACAGACTTCATGCTGGAGCCGATCTTGCGGGAAACGCCGTGGAACTTACCAAGGTCCCAGCGGGGAATCTTGCAGACAATATAGTCAATTGCCGGCTCAAAGAAGGCCGGAGTGGTCTTGGTAACCGAGTTCTTAAGCTCGTGCAGGCCGTAACCAAGGCCGAGTTTGGCAGCCACGAAAGCCAGGGGATAACCGGTCGCCTTGGACGCCAAAGCAGAAGAACGCGACAGGCGTGCATTTAGCTCAATCACGCGGTAATCGTCGCTGCCCGGGTCGTAGGCATACTGCACGTTACATTCGCCCACAATGCCGATATGACGCACTATCTTGATTGCCAGCTCTCGCAGCAGGTTTATGTCGTGGTTATCCAGCGTCTGGCACGGAGCCACCACGATACTCTCGCCGGTATGGATGCCCAGCGGGTCAAAGTTCTCCATATTGCAGACAGCGATGCAGTTGTCGTAGCGGTCGCGCACCACCTCAAACTCAATCTCCTTCCACCCCTTCAAAGACTTCTCTACAAGCACCTGTGGCGAATATGAGAACGATTTCTCAGCCAGCTCTATGAGCTGCTCCTCGTTGTCGCAGAAGCCGCTGCCCAGGCCGCCCAGGGCGTATGCAGCACGCAGAATCACCGGATATCCCAGCTCCCGCGCCGCTGCTGCCGCCTCCTCAACGCTGTTTACGGCTGAGGAACGGATAATCTTGATACCAATCTCCTCCATCCTCTCCACAAAAGCCTCACGGTCTTCTGTATCGATGATGCTCTGCACCGGAGTACCCAGCACGCGGACGCCGTATTTCTCAAGGATGCCGCCGCGGTAGAGCTCCACGCCGCAGTTGAGGGCGGTCTGGCCGCCAAAGCTGAGCAGGATGCCGTCGGGATGCTCACGGGCGATGACCTTCTCCACAAAGAACGGGGTTACGGGGAGGAAATATACCTTGTCAGCGATGCCCTCGGAGGTCTGCACCGTAGCGATGTTGGGATTTATGAGGACGGTCTCTATGCCCTCTTCGCGCAGCGCCTTGAGCGCCTGGCTGCCACTGTAGTCAAACTCGCCGGCCTGGCCGATCTTGAGGGCTCCTGAGCCCAAAACAAGCACTTTCTTGATTTTTGTATCCATAGTGACTTAGAGCATTGAGACAAATTTACTAAACAGGAATTGGGTGTCCAGAGGGCCACTGGAGGCCTCAGGATGGAACTGCACGGAGAAGAAGGGCTTGCTCTTGTGATGAATCCCTTCATTGGTGCCGTCGTTAAGGTTCTTGAACCAGGGCTCCCACTCACTGCCGATGGTGGAATCATCCACGGCAAAACCGTGATTCTGGGAGGTTATGAAGCATCGGTCAGTACCCACCATCTGTACCGGCTGGTTATGGCCCCGATGGCCATATTTGAGTTTATATGTCTTGGCACCAGCCGCCTTTGCCAGCAATTGGTTGCCCATACAGATGCCAAAGATAGGGCGACCGAAGGCCATCGACTCGCGGATATGCTCTATCGTAGCACCGCAATAGTCGGGATTGCCCGGGCCGTTGGATATAAAAAGGCCGTCCCAGTCGCTCATTGTGGGGTCTGCGTTGAAGTCATAATCCCATGGCACGCGAATCACCTCGACTCCGGTGGCAATCAGGCAGCGGATGATGTTGTGCTTTATGCCGCAGTCTATCACAACCACCTTCTTCCCCGCACCCTCGCGATAACGGATTGGCTCCTTGCAGGAGACCTCGGCAATCAGGTTGCGGGTGTTGGGGTCGTCCAGCTCTTTGGCAGGCTCATCCCCCTCCATAACAATCTGCCCAAGCATAGAGCCGCAGTCGCGCAGCTTCTGGGTCAAGGCGCGGGTATCCACACCCCAGATTCCCGGGATGCCCTCCCTGCGGAGCCATTCATCCAGGCTCATAGCAGCGCTCCAGTGGCTGAAATCTACGGAAAGGTCACCGATAATGAGGCCGCGGACATGAATCGATTCCGATTCAAAGCCACGGAAGGTGCCGTCCTCATCGCGCTCCATAAGCGGGACGCCATAGTTGCCAATAAGCGGATACGTAACGCAAAGAATCTGCCCCTGGAACGATGGGTCTGTGAGGGTTTCTGTGTAACCTACCATTGCGGTAGAAAAAACGGTCTCGCCGGATGCCGGGCTACTGGCGCCGAAAGCATATCCGCCGAAGACCGTTCCGTCTTCAAGAATTAGAGAGGCCTTTTTGTATGTTTTCATTATTTCACATTGAAAGCGATTCTAAGTTCGTCTATCTCTTTATCGGTAATCGGTTTTAGTTCGCCGATGGCAGTGGCCATAACCAGCGAGTGGGCGCTGAACTCAGCCACCTCCAGATAGTCGAAGGTCTGCATCAGTTTGTCACCGGTCACAATGAAGCAATCGTTATCTACTAAGATTGCACGGTTATGAGTGAGTATGTCAGCCACCTTGTCGGGATTCTCGTAATGCTCGTTGAATGCAAGGTGCGGCACATCCTTGAGGAATATCCAGCTCTCCGGGATGGTGCGCACGTCAAACTTCTTCCCAGAAACGGCAAAAGCCATCAGGTTGGGAGTCTGGGTGGAGATTATGGAGTTGATATGGGGACACTTCTGATATATCCGCTGGTGCAAAGCCACTCCGCGGCTCGGGAGCTTGCCGGCTTCCGCAATGCCGTCGCGGACCTGAACAATATCCTCACGCTGCATATCCCAACGGGGCTTACCGGTGGCGGTAATGAGGAAGTCGTTTCCGCGCCAGCGCATAGATACGGTACCGTATGTAGATATCATCAGGCCCTGCTCGCAAGAGCGGCGGATCATGGTGCACATCTGCTCGCGGAGGTCACGCTCGTCGCTGGGATGCTCCACATCCATAAAATGGAGAATGTTATGCGGAATGCGGAGGTGAAAATCGTCTATCTGTGCATCGGTCAGGGTATTGATGCCACCCAGATGGTTGGCGTTTATGATGGTGCGGCAGCAGAATTCAAGAGTTTCAAAACGCTGGTATGCATCCATCAGGTCGGTACCTCCCAGCACGATGCCGTGGTTCTCCAGGATCACGCAGCGGTACTTCTCATCCTTGAACACTTTGGATATCTTGGCTCCCAGTTCCTCGCTGCCGGGGCATGCGTAAGGGGCATAACCTATCTCACCGCAGATATCCTTTGCCTGAGGGATGATGTTGGTATTGGGAATCTTGTGAGCTATGCTGAATGCCACCAGTCCCGGAGGATGAGCATGAATTATGGCACGGATCTCAGGACGGGTGTTGTATATTGCCCTGTGGAAAGGATATTCTGAAGAGGGCTTGTGGGGACCTATTATCTCGCCGTCTTTTGTCACCCGCATTATGTCTTTGGGGGTAAGGGTGCCTTTGTCTATAGCGGACGGTGTGATCCATATGTCACCGTTATCATCTCTGATTGATACATTTCCACCGGAGGTGGTGGTCATCCCGCTGCGGTAGATGCGCTTGATAATGACGGCAATCTGCTCTGCGGGGTGCATGAAATTAACGTCTAGCTGCTTCATTTGCGATGATACTTGATTAGTATACTTGTGCGGGGCTCCTGGAGGCGGATCCGATAGCCGGCTGCAAGTTGAGATCCACGGACTGTTTCAACCTCTTTGGTATCGCAGTCACAGAGCTCGTAAAGGACGTTGGGATCGACCCCACGGAAAGCCGCTGCAAATGTAACATTTTCTGCCAAACTTCTTCTGAAAGCGAAAAGAATTCCGCTGCCGTCGGCAGGATTGTGCCACTGCTCCACTATCCAACGGTCATCGTGACGCTGTGCAGTGGTTCCATTCAGCGGGTAAAAGTCACACAGCAGATACCGGCCGGCATCATTGTAATCGGCAAGGTTCCTCTGCATCTGGCCGCCATCGGTACCACGCCCAAACAGATTGAAGCAATAGTTGAATGTTCCGCCAAATCGCGAGCGGACATCGTAGGGATCGCTGGCCATACTGACCATTCCTGCCAATGGTATATATTGAAGCAACGCATACAGCTGACACTGGGCCATCTCAGAAGAGAGTTCGCGGCCGAAAGCAATGGCTGACGATCGCGAAACGGCCTCAAGATCGAGCCGCTTTCCGGAGGCGGTAGCGTCTATGGTGCAATCGGGGAATTTACCGGCGATATAATCCAGGAACCGGTAAAGACCGGCCACATACTTCATCTCCACCAATCCGGCGCGGTCCACGCCGTCGGCCAGGTCCCAGTAGTGGGCCAGGTCGCCGCCAAAATCGCACACCAGACCGTCGATTCCCTCGCGGGACATCATATCTCCCACATATTTGCAGATTGCATCTACAGCCTTGGGTTGGGAGAAGTCATATACATAACCCATTTTCTTGCCGCCCAGCAACATATAATCGGCAAACTCCTTTGCCACCGGACTCCCTTTTGCAATCTCCTCCACATCCAGGCGGACCACCAGTTTGGATCCGTATCTGTGTATCAGGCTGGATACAGGGCTGAGTCCGTCTGGGAACATCTCGCTGCGGGGAGCCCAGTCACCGGCAGCCGGATACCACCCCTGCTCCATCACAAATGCCTGGGGCACCAGCCCCAGCTGTTTGTAGCGCATAACCGTGGCCAACGCCATATCGCTGTCCAGACACTCGTTTCCCTGGCAGGGAGCCGGATTGCCGAGGTCAAAGCCACCCACGGTATGCACGGGCGCCTTGGGGGAATGGTGTGCAACGATAAACCGACGCAGGGCATTCTGACCGTCGGCCGCATCAGTTCCATTCCAGAAGATGGTAGCCACCAACGGAGTACGAACCTCTTCACCAGGCTTCAGATAGAAGTTGGCCTTCTCCAATCCGGCGAACATCCTGTATTCTATGCTGGTGACGCCAGTCAGGCGGGCGTTCCAACGACCGGTCCAGCCGATAGCCATCACCACCCCGGCGTCAGCGCCACGGGATATCACATTATAATACGGTAGTGAAGTCCCGGTAGAAGAGAGTCCCCGCTCCGGGGTAAACTCCATCAGCACGCCTGCCCTGAGGTCCTTCTCTTCTGTGGTGAAATCATCCTTATTCCCGTTCCAACCGGTTGTCCAGCGAGCCGTGAAGCCGTTAGCAGAGGGTTCGTTAACCTTATAATCGGCCACACGCACCACTGCAATCTTGCTGGTGTTGTAGCGGGAGATATTCTTGAACTTGAGGCTCCACTCCACCGCCTTGGTGTCGGTATACCCCTTGACGTCGCAGGTGACGCGAACCACATTGGTCGGGTCGGTCCAAGATACTGTGTAGGCCACCACCCCCTTGGCAGATGAGAGCTTCTTCTTGCTGAAGTGCCACTCCGTTATATACTTGCCGCTGCTTATCTCCTCGTAGGCGAACGAGAAAGGCGGCACCTTACCTTGAGCGAAATAGGTATTTATCCACTTGTCGGGATTCTCTATACCGGTGCGGGAGATAACCGCCTGCGCCGATGCACGACCGCTGCAAAGCAGTGCCGCACAGATAATTGCCAAGGATATAAGCTTTCTCATTCTTTCACATATTTAATAAGTATGGAATCGGGGGCCTCGTCCAGTGTCAGGACAAAACCGTTCATCATATCACCGCCGTACATCTCACGGGTGGTGCCGGTATTGCAATCGGTCACGATATAGGTGCCGTTGGGGCTGAGGGCCTGCAGATCCACCGCATAGCGCTTCTGTGTGCAGTCGGGACGGCGGAAGCCCACCACATAACCGCTCCCGTTGGCGGGATCGTGCAACTGGTACGCCACCCATATCTTGGAGGATGTGATATCGCCGAAACCGGAGAGCGGGTAGTAATCTTTCAAATAGTATGGCCGGATTGCCATATATTCATCATATACGCGCTTCATTTCCCGTGAATCCTGGCCGCGGCTCAGCATCGCGAAATTCATCACCATGGCGCTGCTGTAACTGGAGCGGGAGTTGTAAAAGTCGGTCTCATACAAACCGGTGCCGCTCAGCGGGAGGAACAAGTTAAGGCCATAGGTCTGGCACTGGTAGCCGAGCGGCTCGCCATAGCTGTAATCAGTACGCCAGAGGGGAGTCGCACGGGATGTTGTCTCCAGGTCCAGGCGCCTGCCGCCGGAGGCGCAGTTGTCTATCTGAAGGTTGGGGAAACGCTTCTCAAGATAGTCCCAATATCTGTAGAGCCCTTCTATATACTTCATTTCGGTGATGCCCCGGCGCCCCTTCTCATCGTTCGCAGCCCAGAACTCTGCCAACCGTCCGGTGTTGAAGTCCTGCCGGTAATGGTCTATGCCGTTGATCTCTATGAAGTCTCCGATATATTTGCACAGCCAGTCCACAGCCTTGTCGTCGGCCAGGTTAAACAAATCGTAGCCCTCTTCGCCCGGCAGGTGCAGCATAAATTCGGGGTGCTCTGTGGCAAACCTGGTGCCTTTCACCACCCTCTCCGGCTCAAACCATACCATAAATTCGGCGCCGAAGGAGTGCATCAGGTTGGACATATTCACAAAGCCGTCGGGGAAGCGCTCGCTGTCGCACACCCAGTCGCCGACCTCATACCATCTGAAATCACCGTTAAAGTGGTTGCCCTCCGGAGTGGTGTACCACCCTGCGTCCAGCCAGAAGCCATCCGGCATAATGTCAAACTGTTTATAACGGCGCACTATGGCCCGGGCCAGCTCATCTGTAAGACAGGTATATTCGTTGCAGGGACTGGGATCGCCCCAGTCAAGGCCGCCCAGCAGCGGAGCCCAGGGCTTGCCGTCTTTCTTGCGGGAGTGATGTGCAAGGATAAAGCGGCGGAACGCGTTGTGACCCGCCATCGGGCCGTTACCCTGCCAGAAGAGTACCGATGTCATGGGAGTCCGTACGCTCTCCCCGCTCTTCAGATAGAAATCGGCATCCTTCAATCCGGCTTCTATCCGGCACTGCCCTTTCTCACCTTTGAATGAGGCTTTCCAGTCGCCCGACCAACCCAGGGAGTAGACAACGCCGCAACTGGCACCTGAGGCGGTGATATTGAAGAACGGCAGCGAGACATAATCAGAAGAGCGGCCGCGCATGGACTCAAGATTCACAGTCTTACCCTCTGCGAGCGACTCTTCCACAATTGCAAAATCATCCACCTCGGCGTCACTACCCTTGCAACGGCGCATCTGATATGCGGTGGCTCCTTTCTCCTTGATGATAAAATCTGCCGACTTGACGTTAGATATCTGACCGCTGTTGCCACCACCGTTCTCAAAACGGAGCACCCACTCCACCGCGCCAAAGTCATTGTAGCCCGTTACGATGGCAATCACATTGAGGCCGCTTTTGCGGTCGCGCCAACTGAACTTCCAACAGATGCTGTTGGGCTCGTTGGCGATCTGTTTGCTCTTGGAAAACTCCCAGCCTTTGATAAAATTCTCGCTGGGGACTCCGTCCAGTTCAAACGAGAATGGAGGGACAGTCCCTTTGGCAAAGACGGCATTAATCCACTTGTCGGGATTCTCTATGTTCTTTCTGGCAACCGGCGCCTGCGCCTGCGCTGTCATTGCAGACAACAGCGCCAGAAGCGTAAATATCAATCTAATTCTTTTCATATCTGAATAATATAGAATCGGGGGCATCTTCTATCGTAATTGTAAAGTGTTGCAAATCGGAACCCAGCACATCCAGCCGGTCGCCGGTGTTGCAGTTCACCAGCAAATATCTCTCCGCAGGGACCATGCCGTGCAAATCCACTGAATAAGTACTCTCCTTGCAGTCGGGACGGCGGAATGCAAACACGTATCCGGTATTGGTTTCGGGATCATCCAGCTGATAGGCCAGCCACCGGTCAGTGCCAGTCATATCGCCAAGGCCGCTCAGGGGGTAAAAATCCTTCAGGAAATATTCCCGCACAGCCTTGAACTCGTCGTAAACGCGACGGATCGCGGCGGCATCATATCCGCCCTGAAGCACCGGAATGTGTGCCACCATGGCGCTGGAGTAACCGCTGCGGGCGGTATAGAAGTCGGTATTGTAGCAGGCAGTTCCGCTCTGCGGCAGGAACATGTTTATGCCGTAGGTCTGGCACTGATAGCCGAGGGGCTCGCCATAGCCGTAGTCGGTGCGCCACAGCGGCACGGAACGGGAGATGGTCTCCAGATCGATGCGGCGTCCGCCAGATGCGCAGTTGTCTATTCTGAGGCCCGGGAAGCGGTTCAGCAGATAGTCCCAGTACTTGTAAAGTCCCTCGATGTATTTCATCTCGGTTACGCCATAACGGTCTTTGTCGTCGGCCGCAGCCCAGTACAGATCCACGAAATCAAGGTTGAAATCCTGGCGGTAATGGTCTATTCCATTAGCCTCCATCAAGTCGCCGATATACTTGCACAGAAAATCGCGCGCCTGGTCATCGGCCAGGTTGAACACCTGACGCTCCCGGTCAGGGCGGTTGAGGCGATACGCCTCTATAAAATCCTCAGTCAGGCTGTCCGACATCTTGTAAATCTCCTTTACCACCGACAGATCGCCCAGACGCAGCATATACTCCGGATGTTCAGTTGCAAACTTGCTGCCCAGCGTCACCCTTTCCGGCTCGAACCACACCATAAACTGCGCGCCGTAGCTGTGCATCAGGTTGGACATATTGATAAAGCCGTCGGGATAGCGCTCGCGGTCCACCACCCAGGTGCCGACGGCGGGCCATCCAAACTGGCCGTTGAACACCGGACCTGTGGGCGGCTCATACCACCCTGCATCCAGCCAGAATACCTCCGGAATAATGTCCAGCTGCTTGTGTCTCATCACAATAGCACGTGCCAAAAGGTCGGTCAGGCAGGTATATTCGTTGCACGGGGCGGGATCGCCATAATCCAGGCCTGCGCAGAGCGGAGTCCAGGGCTTGCCGTCAACCTTATGGCTGTGGTGCGCCATCACGTGACGTCGGAAGGCGTTGTGGCCCGTCATCAGCTCGCTGCCGCTCCAGGGGAGCACAGAGGCCATCGGAGTGCGGAGATCTTCGCCCGGCTCTAGGTAGAAATGTGCGTCTTTAAGACCGCTCTCTATCCGGCAGCTACTCTTGCCGCCGGTGAAAACGCTACGCCAGTTGCCGCTCCAGCCGATGGCATACACCAGGCCGCAATCGGCACCTTTGGCGGTGATATTGAAAAACGGCATCGATATGATATCGGAGCTGCGGCCGCCGCGGGTGGCCAGATGCACTGTGTCACCGGCATTCAAGCTCTCTTCCACAACCTCAAAATCGTGGATGTCGGCATTGCTTCCGCGAAGGCGGCGGAGCATATAACCGCTGGCGCCTTTGTCTTTTAGGGTAAAGTCAGCAGTTTTTACATCGCTTATTATGCCGGTGTTGGCACTGCCGGAATTGCTGAACCTGAGCAGCCACTCTATCGCGCCCGTGTCGGTGAAGCCGGTAACAATGGCACGCACCTGAAGGCCGCTTTTGGGGTCTTTATAGATGATGGTGTACTGCACGGCACTTGCATCCTGCGCCGGCGTCATGATGATGGAGTACTTCCAACTGCGGATAAACCTGTCGCTGGAGACTCCGTCCAGCTTGAAAGAGAACGGCGGGACCACACCCTTTGCAAAGGTGGTTTTAATCCACCTGGCGGGATTCTCCACCCCATTGCGGTTCAACGTGGTCTCTGCCCTTGATGGCAATACAACCGTCAGGAGCAAGGCCATCACCAGTATGAAGCTCAATCTTTTCATCATTAATCGGTCAGGATTATTGCAGCGTCGTTTGCGGCGATATGTATCGTTTCAAAAAATCTGTCATCTTTAGGGATGCCAAGGTAAGCAAAGGCATCGTCGCTTATGTTGATGCGCACATCCACCTCTCGGTCGGCAAAATTTGCAACCACCAGGGCGCCTTTGCCATCGTGTCCCCGCATGAATGCAAACTGATTCGCAGGGTCAAAGTGGTCACTGGCATGGTTGAGCCACATCAAATCGTAGGTTTTTCCCTGCGCAAATAGCGGAGTTGCTGCAAGCTGCGTCAACTCCTTATATCGTTCGTAAAGATACTCGTCCCGTTCACCCGATAAAGAGCAATAGTCAAATATGGAGGTGCGTCCGTCGCGCCCGCTGTAGCCCTCTTCCAACATCCCACGCTCGCCATATTCCTGGCCAAAGTATATCATGAACGGGGCGGTGTTAAACAGCAGTGAGACGCTCAGCGGCGCCAATGCCTTGCGTCCGCTGCCCAGGAAAAAGTCGCTGGCCAGGCGCTGTTCGTCGTGATTCTCCAGAAAGTTGAGCATATGCGGCTGGAGGTCGCCCAGGAACTGCCACTCCTGAGTGAGCCAGTAAGCAGGGCGGTTGCCCGCACAAGTCTCACGCAGGGCATCATAGAAGCCAGATTTGTCGTAGAGGTAATCAAATCCGGCATCTGCATACCGGTGATAGTTGTTCTTGTCGTACACCTCCGCTATGAAGAAGGTCCTGGGGAACTTGTGCCGCATCTGGGCAAATGCCCAGCGGAAAAAGTCGGCGGGAACCAACTCCACCATATCGCAGCGGAAACCATCCACCCCTTTCCCGGCCCAGAACAGCAGGACATCCAGCATAATGTTCCAGGTGAGCTTGTTATCGTAGTTCAGCTTGACGGTGTCATACCAGTCATACTTAGACGGGCTGGCATCAGTCGGGCAGTTGCCGGTGCCCAACGCCGGACTCTCACAGTAACTCGTCTGGAAAGGCAGGTGCAGGGTCTGGCCGTACAAAGTGTAAAAGTTGACGGACGAGAATGGTTTCTGAAACTGACGGAAGACATGATTCGGGACATAATCCATCACTACCTTGAGTCCCGCCCCGTGAGTTCGCGCCACCAGAGCCTCAAACTCCTGCATCCGCTTATCCGGGTCGGTGGCCAGTTCCGGAGCCACATCAAAATAGTTGGTTATCGCATAGGGACTCCCCGCCTGCCCCTTCACAAGATCCGGGTGGCACGGCTCAATGCCGGCAAAACTGGTCTTTGTCGCATGCTCGATAATGCCGGTGTACCATACCGCACTAACGTGCAGATTGTCCCTGAGACCGGCCAGCACGGTGTCTGTAATATCGGCCATCTTGCCGCTGCCGTTCTGTTCATAAGTGCCGCCAGGCACCCATTCCCGCTGCCCGAACACTCTCGGCAGCATCTGGTATAGAATAAATTTGCTCACAACCTCGCAAGATACTACTTTTTTCGGGAATAATGAGTACCTTCGTAACTATGAAAAAGACCTTACTCACCATATGCATCCTGCTCGCATCGGTACTTATGGGCGCACAGGAATCCACCCCTTCTTCTGCAACTTTCTGCCATCCATGGCAAAACGCTGTCGTAGCCTATCTGGGCGATTCTATCACCGACCCTGGAGAAAGGCCTGACGGGCACGACTGGAACGGACGCATAGAATGGCATTACTGGAGTTATCTGCAGCAGTGGCTCGGTATCCAGCCGCTGGTTTACGGCGTGAGCGGTAACAATTGGAGCGACATTACGCGACAGGTATCTGAACTGCAGACAGAACACGGCGACGATTTTGATGCTATAACCATCTTTATGGGGGCAAACGATTATATAACCGACACCCCCATCGGAGAATGGTACGATTATGCCAGGGACACTGTAGTTATGGCTTTAGGCTACTCCGCCACCAAATATGAAGTGGTCAGGCGCACACCCGATATGAATCCCGAGACCTTGAGAGGCCGCATCAACATAGCGATGTCGCTCTTGAAAGAGACCTGGCCGGAGAAGCAGATAGTGATCCTGACTCCTATCCACCGGGCATATTCCACCTTCAGTGCACAGAACATCCAGCCCGACGAGTCATACCCCAACCGGCTCGGAATCTACTTCAGCGACTATGTAGATGCCATAAAGGAGACTGCAAACGTCTGGGGCGTCCCCGTCATAGACCTCAACTCGTTAAGCGGCCTTAACCCGATGTCAGAGGCTCAGGTGCCCTATTTCTGCAACCCCGACACCGACCGTCTCCACCCCAACGCCAAGGGCCACGTCCGCATCGCCCGTACCCTCTTCTACCAGCTCCTGACCCTCCCCTGCAGGTTTTAGTGTTAGATTTGGCATCTTTCTGCATTTAACGGGATATGAAAAAGATATTACTTTCACTATTGCTTGTATTGCCCCTATGCTCCTGCATAAGGAGTCAGGAATCATCTCCTGCACGTGAAGTCTGGATTGAAAATATCTCTTCTTATGATCTTGTCTTTACCGAAATCGATAACGGTGGTGACACAAGATTCTGGCCCCAGACAAGTTTTACACTTAAGCCCTACGAAGAGTACCGGCAGTCTTATAACCTTACAGACAGATACCAATCCTTTGTCCTTATACCGCTGTCAATGACTATCGAATGCAACGGTAAATCTATCCATTTCACCAGAGAGTCCGGATATGAGAAAAACCCTTGTATCCTGGAACACTATTATAAACTCGATAACTTCTCTGTATACGGACCGGGAATCCACTTCAGATTCAACATTTCTGATGAAGATTTACAGAAGTGGTTCGGTGCAGATTTCTAGTATCCGTACCGCTTCCGGTACTTCAGTATGAGGCCGATTCCGAGTATGAGGCATACGAAGTCGGCGGCGTCAACAGCCAGCCAGATGCCGTCCGGACCAAGCAAGGCCGGCAGCAGGAACACGAATCCCAGCTCCAGCACCAGATTGCGGATAAACGACAGCACGGCAGAAACTTTACCGTTGTTGAGACCGGTGAACCAGGCAGAGAAGAACAGATTCACGCCGGCAATTACAAAGCTTAGCATAGAGAGCCTGAAGGCGTGGGCTGAGAGCGCCGTAAGGTCTGCATCGTAGCCGACAAACAATCTGGCGGCTGGTTCGGCAAAGATTTCTGCCAGAATCGTCATTACCCCTCCGAAGGAGAGCAGCACCACCAGCGAGTGCCGCAGCAGACTCTTCAGCTCATACCGGTTGTCCGCCCCATAGTTGTAGCCGATGACAGGCGTCACGGCGATGTTGTAACCGAAGAACACCGCGGCACACATATATCCGTAGTAGAGTATTATGGAATATGCCGCCACGCCATTTTCTCCCATCATCCTGAGCAACTGCAGGTTATAGCAGATTGCAAGGATATTGAAAGATATATTCCCCACATATTCGGAAAGGCCGTTGCCGCAGGCCTTCAACAATGGTTCCCTCTCAAAGTCAAGCCACTTCTGCCCCGGTGCAGACTCAACCAGACGCAGCGAGCTGGTATTGCGCCCGGATTTGAAATACCACAGAGGAAAGAAGCCGCCGACACCGCACGCTATCATCGATCCGGCCGCTGCACCGGCCAGACCCCAGCGGAACACAAGGATGAACAGCGCATCCAGGGCCATGTTGGTCACGGCGCACACTATGGACATTACTGTGCCCAGATGCGGCTTCTCTGCCGTCATATAGAAGGATTGGAATGCCATCTGAAGCATGAATGCCGGCAGGCCGAGTGTGCAGATGCTGCCGTATATGACGCACTGGTGCACCATCTCCCCCTCAGCCCCGAGCAGACGTGCCAGCGGCTCCATCAGAATCAGCATCGGCACCATAAAGATCAGCGATAGCACAATCACGAACTTGATCAGCATACTGAAGACGAGAGATGCCCGCTCGCGGTCGCCCTCCCCCATAATCTTGCTCACCAGAGCCGATCCGCCGACTCCCACCATCAGGCCCAACGCACCTACCAGCATCACCGCAGGCCAGATAACATTTAGCGCAGCAAAGGCTGTAGTTCCAACGACATTGGAGACGAACAGCCCGTCCACCACGCTGTAGATGCTGCCCACCAGGATCATCGCGATGCTGGGTATCGACGACAGGATAAGTCGCCGGTAGTTGTAGTGGCCATCCAGAGAAATCTTCATTCTGACTTACTATCTCTTGACAAGATACCTCTGACGGTCTGCGTCGCTGAACTTTTCAATGGCGTAGCGCAGCATAGTGCGCGGCATCGTCTGATATCTGGGTTCAAGATACGCCTTCAGGGCCGACTCGTCCCTTTTTCCCGCCTCACGCAAAAGCCAACCCACCGCCTTCTGGATAAGGTCGTGGGGGTGATGCAGCAGGATGTCGGCAATCGCATAGGTATCGTCAGCCTGGCCGTGCCTTATGAACGTCATAGTACTTACTATACCGATACGCTGTTCCCAGATGGTCTTGCCGCTGCGGGCCAGGTCGTACAGCAAAGTGCGCTCCTTATCCAGCAACCACTCACCCAACAGCGGATAGCAGCTCAGATCCACCAGATCCCAGTTGTTGATGTAACCGGTATGTGACAAATAAAACCTCACGCAATCTTCACGTGAAAGAGAGCAGGAACTCTTCCCGGAATGGCGGAATATCTCCACCAGAGTCAGAAGAGCTGCCAGGCGCACCTCGTGGAATTCACTGCATATGCACTCCTCAAGCCCCTGCGGGGAGACCTCGCGCCACACCCTCTTCACAACATCACGGGTAACGGGAACCTTGATACCAAGGAACTTATCCCCTTCTCCATACTGTCCGGGCCCGGTCTTGAAAAAGCGCGACAGCCCCTCCACCTGGGACGGGTCGGCACACGCAATCATCTCCTGTAGCAGAATATTCATACAGATTGCTTCTTAGCGGTTTTTGGAGTCGATGCAGATGGTGACCGGGCCGTCGTTCAGCAGTGACACCTTCATGTCGGCGCCAAATTCGCCGGTGCCCACAGGGCGGCCGATGGCCTCCGACATCCGGTGGCAGAACTCTTCATACATCGGCACTGCCTTTTCGTGACCGGCAGCACATATATACGAAGGGCGGTTGCCCTTGCGCGTGGCGGCCATCAGGGTGAACTGGCTCACCACAATCACATCTCCGCCAATATCTGTAACGCTGCGGTTCATCACCCCCGCCTCATCGTCGAAGATGCGCAGTGCAGCGGTCTTCTTTACCAGATAGTCAATATCCTCTTCAGTATCGTCATGACCAACCCCGAGGAGCACCAGCAGGCCACGCCCGATGGAAGATTTGACCACCCCGCCGATTGTCACCGACGCCTCAGAAACCCTTTGTATTACCACCCGCATAATGTAACTCTGATAATCGTCGGCAAAGATAGCCAAATCGGGAGAATTATATCCTTATCCGATGGTTCAGAGCCCTAACTGTGAAATGAAGTAGGTAATTATCTCCGGCTTCAGCACCAGCGGGAAAACGATTCCATACACGGCGCCCCAGAAATGCGCCGTATGGCCGATATTATCTGCGTTGCGACGTGCCATATACCAGCAGTAGAACAGATACATCGGCGCGAAAATATAGCCCGGTATAGGTATAGGAATCAGGTAGATATAGATCCCCATCTTTGGCTCAAACAGTATGCTGGCAAACAGTATGGCCGATACCGCGCCGGAGGCGCCTACCGCACTGTAACTCCAGTCGTCTTTGTACTTGAAAAGATCCCAGATGGTGGATACTGCAATAGCCGATACATACAGCAATACATAAAGGATATCCCCGAGCCGCGCCCCCCATACCGCAGTAAAATACTGCTCCACCACACGGCCAAAGCAGAACAGCGCCAGCATATTGAAAATGAGGTGACCCCAGCCGCCGTGCACAAGGCCGTAGCTTAGCATCTGGTACCAACGCCGTTGATGCCACACCTCGTACGCACTGAATTTCAAGGCATTGGGGTCCAGCATGCCATAGAAACACATTACGCTCACAGCGGCAGTGACTAATATTATAGCGATAGTTACCAATGTTAAAGCTTTCTAATCTCCTTCCCAAAAGGAAAAATCGAGTTCAGCGCCATCTTGAAATGCTGCTTTCCGAAGGGAATTCCGACAATGGTTATGCAGCACAGAAGGCCAAAAAACAGATGGATAGCGGCGACCTCCCAGCAGCCGAGCAGTATCCATATCAGGTTCATAACTGTAGAGAGGCAACCCGGCTCGTTTGGGCGGTTCACCAGCTCGTGACCGAACGGCGAAAGGGCGTATGTCCCAAGCTTAAAAAGCTGCAGGCCAAACGGGATGCCGACTATGGTGATGCACATCAACAGCCCCACCAGATAGTATATCACGGCGATTATCAGTCCGCCCAGAATGAGCCACAAAATGTTTCCAAAAGTATTCATAGTGACAAATATAAAGTATTTGAACGACTTTTTCTATGTTTGCATCATGAACCATCTCGGAGAGATAATATCGCTGGTGGTAGCGGTGTCGTGGACCTTCTCGGCCTGGTTTGCCGACAAGGCCAGCCGCCGCATCGGCTCCATGGTAACCAACGTGATAAGGCTCGCCCTTGCAACGATATTCCTTGCGATTCTGCTTTGGATTACTACCGGACACCCCTACCCGGCCTTTGCCGACGCCCAGGCATGGCAGTGGCTGGCCCTCTCCGCCTTGGTGGGTTATGTGTTCGGCGACTTCTGCCTGTTCAACTGCTACGTCCAGATAGGACCCCGGTTCGGGCAACTGCTTATGACGATAGCACCCCCCTCCGCAGCCATAGCCGGTTTCTTTATCCTGGGCGAGAGCCTCACGTGGAGAAGCATCCTGGCAATGTGCGTGACTCTGGCCGGAATCGCCATATCCATTCTGAGCCGGGACTCCGACCATCATGTCAAATTGCAACTCCCACTCAAGGGTATCCTGCTCGGAGTCGGCGCCGGCATAGGACAAGGCGTGGGTCTGGTACTCAGTAAGGTCGGAATGGAGCACTATGCCGCCGCCCTCCCGCAGGACGCATCACAGGCCATGCAGGTGATGCTCCCGTTCGCTTCCACGATGATAAGGGCCATCATCGGCTTCGCCGGATTCTTCATCATCCTCTCCATACAGAGAGGGCTCGGCCGACTGGCCAATGGCATAAAAGATCGCAAAGGGATGAAATACACAGCCCTGCTCACACTATTTGGCCCAGCGGTGGGAGTTTCACTCTCGCTGATGGCGGTCCAATACACCGACGCCGGCATCGCCTCCACCCTGATGGCCCTCACACCGGTGCTGATCATCGCCCCAGACATAATCATAAACAAGAAAAAAGTCTCCCCGAGGGAGATTGTAGGCGTAGCAGTCGCCATGCTCGGCGTCTGCCTGTTTTTCCTGTATCAATAATAGATGCAGGCCCTGCTCCCGTCGCGGAAGGCGCGGGTGCGGACGGCGATATTCTCGCGGATGCAGTCGCTGTATAGCCAGGGTTCGCAGCTGTGGATGTCGCCCACGTTAATGAAGTCTTTGTAGGGCTTATACTCGCTGCCGCTATACCCTTTCACAACCACCACATGGTATTCCGGCGACAGAGTCACGGTGATGGTATCATACAGGACGGCGGGAGTCGCATCGGTACACCAGTTCACCGGATTTATGCCGATTGAGGTGGAGGCAATCATGGGGTTGACATACTGCAGCCCCTTAACGGTGTTATAGCAGATTGTAACTCCTGTGTCGTATTCGCCCATCGCGGGACGGATATGATGGCTCTCTTCCATATCCGCTTCCGTGACTTTATACCCCATCACATACGCCGCCGCCAGATGTTTGTATGTAGCATCGTCCATGTGTTTGAGCAGCTCCACCACTGCCATTCCGCCCTGGCTGAAACCGGCCAGCACCAGCGGGCGAGCTGTATCCCTGACGGTGAGGAAATGGTCAAAGGCATCGCATACATCCTGCATCGCCAGCCGCGTCCTCTCATAAACGACGGAGTCATTGCGGGTCAGGAAAGCGTCTATGGTGGCGTGACGGTAGAAAGGCGCATAAAAACGGTTGCCGGGAGACATATATGCAGCCACGCGGTTCATCTCGGTAGCCATATGCTCCCTATGCCCGGCATTCCAAACATCAGCGTAGTGATATACACGGCCTGTGGAATCTGTCCAATCCTCTTCCCAAGTAGAAACGATGTAGAAAATATCCGCCCCGGTTCCTTCTGAATCGCCGTCTGCAGTTATCCACATAACGGGGTCGGAATAATCTGGAGCCTCGGGAACGACCACGCAGCTATTCTGCCTGCAAGCCACAGCCAGCATCAGCATAAACACTATAGACAACCGTTTCATACTACTTATTCAGGGCGAGCAACTCCTCAAACTGGGTACGATTTGACGACAGGCGCGGCACCTTGTGTTGCCCTCCATACTTCCCCTTGGAATCCAGCCAGTCGTAAAACAGGCCGCGGCGCGCCTCGATAACCTCCAGCGGATACATTATGCCACCCGATTCGGCGTTGAAATGATCGTAGTCGTGGTCGGCCGCACATACAAACTTCTCCAGAACGACCTCGAACTGCTTCATGTCTTCGGGCTTCTTGTCAAACTCGATGAGCCACTGGTGATGGCCCGCCGCAGAGAAAGCATCAACGATGGGTGCCACCGCAAATTCCAGCACCGTGGCGCCGGTTGCGGCACAAGCATCAGCGAGCGCCTTTTCTGCCTGCTGCACGGAGAGATCCTCTCCCCAGATATTGATGCTCTGGTGGGTGCGTCCCACGATGACAAACTTATACGGAGCTTTGCGGGTAAAGCGGACCACATCCCCGATATCATAGCGCCACAGCCCCGACGAGGTCGAAACCAGCATGGCATAATCGACGCCCGTGGCTGTCTCCCATAGCGGCACCGCGTGCGCATCTCTCTTGCCATATTCTGACATCGGCACGAATTCGAAAAAGACATCGTAGTCCATCATGAGCGACATCGCCTGTTCATCGGGGTCCGTCTGCACTCCGAAAAACCCTTCAGAAGCGTTGTAAGTCTCTATGAATGTGAGCTTGCGCGGAGCAAACATCTCTTCGTAGATAGGCTTGTACGGCATAATGCTCATACCGCCGTGGGCGAAGAACTCCATGTCGGGCCAGAGTTCGCCAAACGACTTGGCCCCGGCACGCTCCATGGCACGTTTGAGAACAATCAGCATCCAGTCGGGAGTGCCGGAGAATGTGACAAGGCGCTTGTGCGCGATAGCATCGCCTATGGCGTCGTACTTCTCGTTGACATCAGCAATCTGGGCCATCCTGGTCGGCGGGACAATATGGAGCGTAGTGCGGAAAAACTGCGGTATGGATGCGGTCATTATGGCGCTCACATCACCTACTTTGGCCTTTTTGGTGGTGTATCTGGGATTGAAGTTGCCCGAAAGGATCAGCGAATACCCCCTCGCAAGTTTTGACTCGGGATGCTTGGCAAGATAACTTGCGGTAACGTCGCGTCCGCCACGAAGATGGCAATGGTGCAGTCCGCGCCGCGAAACCGGTATGAACTTTATCCTGTCGCTGGTCGTGCCAGAAGATGTCGCAAAATACTTCACGCGCCCCTTCCAGAGCACATCCCTCTCCCCCTCCATCATCCTGGAAATATACTGCTTATGACTGGCAAAATTGCCCATTGGCACTCTGGCAGAAAAATCGGCGTAACTTTTGATTGACGAGTAGCCGTGCTCCCGTCCCCATGCAGTACGGGCCGCCTTTCGCACCAAAAAAGCGAGTGTATCGCGCTGAATCTGCTCTGAATGAGCATCATAGCGCTTTATAGCACGTACTCGGTAGCTGAAATAACCGCGGGCCAGGGAGGTCAATAAATCCATATCAATCGATTGCTCGGCGAAAATACAAACAATTTGGCAAATAATAAAAAGGCCCGAGCCGGAACCGGCTCGGGCCTTTGACCTTAAATCGTTGAGATTATTTCAGTTTGTCATAACCATATTTAGCCACCTTGCCGAGCTGCTCCTCAATGCGGATAAGCTGGTTGTACTTGGCCATACGGTCTGTACGGCTCAGTGAACCGGTCTTGATCTGTCCGCTGTTGGTAGCAACGGCGATATCGGCGATAGTGGTGTCTTCAGTCTCACCGGAACGGTGGCTGGTAACGGTAGTGTACCCGTGACGGTGTGCCATCTCGATAGCCTCAAGGGTCTCGGTAAGGGAACCGATCTGGTTAACCTTGATAAGGATAGAGTTTGCAGCACCCATCTTGATACCCTTCTCCAGGAACTTGGTGTTGGTTACAAACAGGTCGTCGCCTACCAGCTGGCAGCGGTCGCCGATACGCTTGGTGAGCTTTACCCAGTTGTCCCAGTCGTTCTCGTCAAGACCGTCCTCGATAGAGTCGATAGGATATTTGGTGATCAGGGCCTCGAGATAATCTATCTGCTCTGCAGCAGTCAGCTTCTTGCCGTTAGGATCCTTCTTGGTGCCGTTCTTGAGCTGGCGGTAGTCATAAAACCATTCGCCGTTCTCCTGAACTGCGAACTCGCTGGCGGCGCAGTCCATGGCAATCTTGATATCCTTACCGGGCTCGTATCCAGCCTTCTTGATAGCCTCTACGATGGTATCCAGAGCATCCTCGATACCGTCAAAGTTGGGAGCGTAACCACCCTCGTCACCCACTGCAGTGCTCAGGCCGCGTGCCTTGAGCAGCTTGGCCAGGTTGTGGAATACCTCGGCACCCATACGGATAGCTTCCTTCTCGCAGCAAGCGCCCACGGGACGGATCATGAACTCCTGGAAAGCGATGGGAGCCGCACTGTGTGCACCACCGTTCACGATGTTCATCATCGGCACGGGAAGCGTGTAAGCGTTGCAACCGCCGATGTAGCGGTAAAGCGGTATCTCAAGATAATTTGCAGCTGCGTGTGCGCATGCGAGAGACACACCCAGGATAGCGTTGGCACCCAGATTCTGCTTGGTAGGTGTACCGTCCAGCTCAATCATTGTGCGGTCGATTTCACGCTGGTCCAGAACGCACATCCCCTCGATAGCGGGAGCAATCTTCTCATTGACATTGGCAACAGCCTTGAGGGTACCCTTACCCAGATAACGGCCCTTGTCACCGTCGCGAAGCTCAAGAGCCTCGTTTTCGCCTGTGCTGGCGCCGCTTGGAACGGCTGCGCGACCCATAACGCCGCAATCGAGAGTTACGTCAACTTCTACTGTAGGATTACCTCTTGAGTCGAGGATTTCCCTTGCAAATACTTTTTGGATTAACATGGTAAAAATGCTATTAATTGTTCTTGTTACTTTATGTCCGGTTCAAGATTGCAAAGTTATAAAGAAATAATAAATTTGCGCGCCATTTGTCAAAATATACTTCTACTATGCAAGGTTTCTGGACTGTATTGATGCTGATTTTCTCCAACGTGCTGATGACTTTTGCCTGGTACGGCCATCTCAAACTGCAACAGATGGACATTACCACCAACTGGCCGCTGATAGCCATCATCCTCTTTTCGTGGGGCATCGCATTCTTTGAATACTGCCTGGCTGTACCGGCCAACCGCATCGGCTTCCAGGGCAACGGCGGTCCCTTCAACCTGCTGCAACTCAAGGTCATGCAGGAGGTAATCTCACTCACGGTTTTCTCCATTATAGTGATGTTCGTATTCAAGGGACAGCCCATTCAATGGAATCACCTCGCCGCCTTCGCCTGCCTGGTGCTCGCAGTATTCTTTGTGTTTCTGAAATAGCAGCCCGCCGTCAGGCCTTGCTGCCGCCATCGCTGTCACGCTTGGAGTCTCCCTTCACGTTCTTGTAGAGGAACCGGCGGATTTTCTGGGTAGCCGTCTTTTCAAAGGGCTCCTTCATCACGTCCACCTCCCCTATCTTGGAGTTCTTGCCCACGGTCTTGTTGACCCAGTCCATCACGGCTTTCTTGCGTGCCTGGAGAGTCTCAAAGAACTTATCCTCCGACTCCTGGTTCCAGTCCAGCACATTATCGTTGAACTTGACAAGAGCCACCAGCCGGCCGTCACGCTCCATCACCAGCGATTCGTCAACCCCTTCTATATTGTTGATTACCTGCTCGATCTCTTCCGGATATATATTCTCCCCTGAGGGGCCGAGGATGGTATTGTTCAGGCGGCCCTTGATGTAATAGTAGCCGTCCTTGTCGCAGCAGGCTATGTCGCTGGTATGGAACCATCCGTCATCGTCAAGCACCGACATTGTCCGCTCGGGGTCCTTGTAATAGCCAAGCATCACATTGTCGCCGCGGCATACAATCTCCCCCTCACCGGTAACAGGATCCATGTTGTCCAGGCGGATATCCACCTTCCATGAAGCCACGCCAATGGAGCCTATCCGCTTGCGGCGGTTCACAAGCACGTTGCATACCAGAGGGGATGTCTCTGTGAGGCCATAGCCCGGAGAGTACGGGAAGTGGCAATCTTTCAGGAACTTTTCTACAACAGGATCCAGCTTGGCGCCACCGATGCCAAAGAAACGCAGGTAGCCGCCAAAAGTCTTTACAAGCCTGCTGCCTATGATGCGGTGCAGTATGCGCGGGGTGCGACGGTTCATCCATGAAAGCACGCGGCTCTTCCTGATAGTAGGGAAAACGCTGTTCTTGATAACCTTCTCAATCACAAGCGGCACAGAGAGCATGATGGTGGGGCGCACCTTCTTGAGTGCGGGCAGCAGCACGCTGGGGGCCGCCGGCTTCTGCAGGTAATAGACGCATGCGCCCACATAGAATGAATAAACAGACGATACACCCATCTCATAGGTGTGGGCAATCGGCAGAATGCTCAGGAAACGGTCGGTCTTGTAACACGGCTGGGCCTTGAACGATGCCACCAGGTTGTGGCAGAGGTTGCGGTGCGAGAGCATCACCCCCTTGGCCTTGCCGGTTGTGCCGGAGGTATAGATGATGGTGGCAAGGTCGTCCGGCTGAGGGTCCTTTACACTGCCGTCGCACTGGAAATCATCTTTGTTCTTCTTGATAAACTCAAAGGTCTCGATGTCAATCACCAGCGTCATCCGCTCGCTGCAGGCGGCGCTGAGCTTGGGCATCAGCCTCTTGGAGATGAAAATCACCCTCGATTCAGAGTGAGTGAGGATATTGGTGACCTCATTCTCACTGCTGTCGGGAAGGATAGGAACCACTACCCGACCGAACGCCGTCACGCTGAAAAATGCCACCAGATAGTTGGGCATGTTCTGCGAGAGGATGGCCACCTTGTCTCCGGCGCTTATGCCATAGCGCGACATTCTGGAAGAGAGCCGCTCCACCGCATCCCGGAAGCTGCCATAGGTGTAAGCCTGGCCGCCATCCACATATTGTGTAGCCTTACGGCTGCGATATTTTGTCGTGGAATACTCATATACCCGCCTCAGGGTCGTATTGTTAGTCTCGCGGAAACGGAGCCGCTGCTTATATGGAGATTTAATCTTATTTGCCATAACATTCCTCAAAAAAGGGCTGCAAAGATAAGACAAAATAATTATTTGCTAACTTAGCACTTATGAACACATTTTTTCCCGAAATCAAAAAGAACTTCGGCTTTGGGCTGATGCGCCTGCCGGTTAAATCTTCTAAAATCGACAACGAGCAACTGTGCCAGATGGTGGACCTGTTCATCGAGCAGGGTTTCAACTATTTCGACACCGCGCACGGGTATCATTCTGGCTGGAGCGAGAAAGCGGTAAAGACCTGCCTTACAAGCCGCTATCCCAGAGACAAATATCTCCTTGTGGACAAGCTGACCCACGGCATGTTTGAACCATCGCCGGAGGGCATCCGCAAATTTTTCCAGATGCAGCTGGACACATGCGGCGTAGATTATTTCGATTTCTACCTGATGCACGCCCAGAACACCGATTATTACCGTGATTTTCGCGCGTGGAAAGCATACGAGACTGCCTTCCAGCTCAAGGCAGAGGGCAAAGTGCGCCACGTGGGGCTCTCTTTTCACGATAAACCTGAACTGCTGGAACAGATCCTGACAGATTTCCCCGACCTGGAGCTGGTGCAGCTGCAGTTCAACTATATCGACTTTGACGACGAGGGAATCCAGGCCCGCCGCTGTTACGAGGTCTGCGAACGCTTTGGCAAACCGGTGGTGGTGATGGAGCCGGTGAAGGGAGGCCTGCTGGCCAACCTTCCGGACGATGCCGCCAAGCCTCTGCGGGAGCTTGGCACCGGCGCCAGCCTGGCCAGCTACGCCATCCGCTTTGCCGCATCGTTCCCCAACAACATAATGGTGCTGAGCGGAATGAGCAACCTGGAGCAGATGCGGGACAACCTCTCGTTCATGTCAGATTTCAAGCCGCTGTCGAGCGATGAGACTGCAGCCATAGCCCGCGTCAACGAGATAATGGCCACCAAGCGGGTAATAGCCTGCACAGGCTGCCGCTATTGCACCGACGGCTGCCCCATGAACATCGCCATCCCCGACATCTTCTCCGACCTCAACTCAAAGGTGCTCCGCCCCTCCGACTGGAACAGCGACTGGTACTTCTCCATCCACATCCAGAACCACGGCAAACCTTCAGAGTGCATAGAGTGCGGCCAGTGCGAGAGCGTCTGCCCCCAGCACCTGCCCATAATTATGACCTTGAAACAGGCCGCAAAGGCCTTCGAGAAGCATCCGTATACTGAGTACTAATGCGCTATACATCAGCGCAATACAAAAAGTAACCCACATCTTTGACATGAACCCCAAAAGTTAGACAAAAAACTTTTGGGGTTTTGTTATGTCAAGAAAGCACAAGAAGCACAGCATTAATGATCGTATCAAATACATCAAGATGATAG